>JABMPG010000667.1 GCA_013203855.1 bacterium | reverse complement strand
CACCTCCATCGCCCTGAACATCCGTAACCCCGGAAGTTCCTACGTCCCAAAGCGAATGCCCAAGGAGTTCCTCCTCGAAGGTCTCGTGGCTGGGGAATGGGAGACACTCCTCCAGATCGAAGACAACCACCAGCGTCACCACCGCTACCGGATCGCACGCGACCTCGAAGGCGTACGTTTCACCCTCCAGAGAACCTGGGGCGCCGAAGAGAGCAGTGTTTTCGCGTTCCTGGTTCAGTAAAAAGCGAGCGGGCTGAACGGGAAGATCCCCTTCCCGTTCAGCCCGCAATCTCCCAAGAGTATCCCATCGCTCTTGTGTGCTTCCTACTGGATCCTCCTCCTCAAGAAGGCATCTTCATCTTCCGATAAGGCTGCGCCCCCCAGTTCAGATCCTCCGGGAACAGCGCCATCCCGCCCGACCTCAGCCGCCCGCCCTGTTCGATGAATTCGACGATAGCCCGCCGCATCGAACTATCCCGCGGCGCATCGGCCATCTGCACGATCCGCTTCCCGAAAACTCTCTCCCACATCTGAGTATCATTCGCGGACGTAAGAGGATAGAGATAGCACTCCTTCTGAAACTGCACCACATTCGATTCCGGCTTCAGAATTTCCTCGAACTGAGGATCGAGAAGCCACGATTCGCAGGTGAAAACCCGCCAGTTGAAATCCGGGAAATGCTGGCGAAAGAAAGCCAGAGCAGCGTCGAAGGAACGCCCGCACGCCTCAAAGGTCATGGGCCCGGTCGCGGGAATATGCACCGCCAATTGACCGTCACCCTTCCGGAGAACCTCTTTCCAGTCCGAGAGCGCCAGTTCGATCGGTTTCGGGAGCGCCCGCCCTCTCGGGGTGATCGGGTTTCCCTTCACCGTCTTCTTGTCCTCCACCAGCGATGAGGTCCATGTCACATCGCCCGCCTCGCCTCGATCCGCGCTCTGAAACTGACCATCCTCCCGGAATTCCAAGCCCTCCCCCGCCAGCAGTACGACACGGCTGTCTTGAACGTTCCGATAGGCGCGGAGATCGCGCCGGAAACTCGTCATTTCGAACTGGAGCCGCCCCAGTCTGAAAACCCGCCCGTCGAAATGAAACTTCAGCCAGTTGATCTCCCTCAGCCCGTACCGACCGTGACGGTTCTTGTGCTCCCTTATCCACAGGTCCAGATCCGACAGCGTAGATTGGGCGACCTCGGGAAGAACGTACAGATCTTCGTAATACTTCATCAGACTGGGAACCCCTGACAGAAAGACAAACGCATAGAACATGTCCGCCCGCGGGTCCAACTCGCGCGGAACCATCGGCCAACGTCCGACATTGTCCCGATCGTACCCCGTCTCCTTGAAGAGCAGATGATGGCAATGCCACGCCAGCCGCTTCAAGGCCGGATCTTCGAACATGGGAAGCGAATCAAGATAAGCCTGCCGAACCTCGATCGTCATCCCGAGTCGAATCACGTTCTGCGTAACGAATTCCTCTTTCAGAAAAAACACCTCGTCCGGATGATAAGAAGACTGCGACTTGCCCCAGTCATCCACCCAAACCTGTCCCTTTTCCTCCAACCGAAGGTGCCGAAGTACAGCCTGAACATCCGAAGTTTCCATTCCCTCACGCCTTTCACCATCAGACTTCCCAACCAAACCGTTCAGAACTAAAGCAAGTCAGCCCTTCTCTTGTCAAGGTAAAGACGCGCATCTCGCTCGTAGTCCAACCTTCAAATCGCTTCTCAAAGTGCGGAAATCTAATTCTGCCGAAGCGTGTACTACCAACGCTCCCCTTGACAGGTCCTCCCGAGAGGCGTATCGAAAAGACTGACAAACGCTAAGGCAGATCCAGTTTCGCCACACGTCGGGAAAGGCGCCCCATGAAACAATCCTCCTTGAAGGACCTCTTGGAAGGCGGCCCGCCCTGCCACTCCGAATGGAATCTTGTTTTCGAGGACACTTTCCAGGCCGATCAGGTCGACTGGGAAGTATGGAACTCCCAGGCCGGAGCGTCACGTGGACGACTGTCCAGCCGCTGGCCCGAAAACTGCATCATCGAAGACGGCATCCTCCGTCTCATGACCCACCGCGGCCCACATCCCGACGCCCCCGAAAACCCCTGGACATCGGCCAGCATGTGGACCCGCCATCAACGCTTCAGCTACGGCTATTTCGAGTGTCGCCTCCGATATGCCCCCGCCCAGGGACTGAACAACGCCTTCTGGATCTATCGCGACAGTGACCAGGGACCCAACGACAGCCTCGAGATCGACTTCAACGAGGGACATTACCCGGGCGAAATCGCCATGGCGCTGCACTGGTACGATCCCGACAACCGCGAACACCGCATGACCCGCTCCCAAGCCATCGACGTACCCGAAGCCAACCTCGCCGAATCCTTCCACGTCTACGGCTGCGAATGGAACGAACGATTCATCCTGTACTACTTCGACGGCTGCGTCATCCGACGCCTCCCACACAACGTCGCCCGGGGCGCAAACATGCGCCTCTGGCTGAGCACGATGGTGTACCCCAACTGGACGCCCCAGCTCGACGGAAAGTCAATGGACGTAGACTGGATCCGAGCCTACACCCTCACAGGACCGGCCAAAACACACGTCTCGTTCGGAAACACAGAACACCCCCAGATCGAAGCAACGGGCGCCAGAAGCCCGGTCATCGAACAAGATTTCCACTCCATACCCGAAGGCGCCGTGCCCCACGCTATGGGCGAAATCCTCGGCAAACCCGCCATCGTCCAGTCCCCTCCATCCAGAATTTGCACAGCCGTTGTCCCGAGCGAAGACGGCTCCCGGATTCAGCCCGCCGAACCCGCCCAGGCCAAGACGGACCGCCATCCCAAAGCCCTGCGGCTCATGGCCCCGCCCCATCGCGCCGCCGATACCATCCACTTCGATTTTCCCGTCCAGACCGGCCGCATCGAAGTCGCTTTCGACCTCCTCATCACGTCGCCATGGACCCGAATGGCGATCGGCCTGACAAACAGTTTCCAGACCAGGCCCGACTACACCCGCGTCGAAGACCCCTGGGCCGAACATTGCGGCCCCTATCTCCTTCTGGAACCCTCAGGATACATTGAAGCGCTGGAAGAAAGGCGCTGGATATGGGAAACCAAGGCGCGAGCCCTCGGCATGCTCCCCGCCGGCTTATGGAACCTGGTCCGCCTTGTCATCGACTTACAGAAACACGTGTTCGATCTCCATATCAACAACGCCTATAAGGACTCCGCCCAGTTCGCCCAATACCAAGACGCCCTCAAAGGAATCCTCTTCCACAAAAAAACCGATCCATTCGAACCCCAACAGGCCCTGATCGATCACATCCGGATATCGGCTCTCAAGCCCGAATAAGTCTCGCGCCGCCATACCGATCTCAGACGAAATCGCGTGACAGCCCCCTTGCTTGAACCTTTGTTGAAGACGCCCCCCCATCCTGCGGGCCCCGTCAAAACCTATAACAGATCCCTCAAATCTATCACGTCTCCCCCGTCCAGGAGCCGTCATCATGCTCCTTCCAGGCATCGCGGATCATCTGGACAACTTCCTCCGCCAGGGGGCCATTGTTGATGAAATGAATATTCTCCTCGACATGCGCCAGACTGGTCCCCCCCACCAGGGCCGAATCCACCCCTGGCTGGAAAACCGTGAACCGAAGAGCCATCTCGATCCAGTCGCAGTAGCAGCCCAGAGATTCCGGAGAAAACCCCAGTTTCTCCAGTCGCTGAAGGTACGCTTCCGCATAGCTCCCGTACATGCCGCTGTATTGCTCCATATCCCGCCAGCACGTGTTAGCCAGGGGGCGCTTGGCCAAAATCCCCTTCTCCCCTTCACGCGCTTTCGGAAGATACATATCGATCACCTGTTGGTCACAGATACTGACCGACGTCTCCACGCAATCCAGCGCCTCCATCCCGATCGCCCGCCCCAGCGCCTCGCCGTCCCCGCTGTAACCGATAAACCGGGTCAGACCATCGTCCTTGCACTTCTGAAGGGCCTCGATCAATTCCGCCTCCTCCAACCGATCCTCCGGACAGGAATGGAGCAGAAGAATATCGAGATGGTCCGTCTGGAGACGCCTCAGCGAGCGCTCCGCACTGAAGCGAATCACCTCCGGCGTCCACTCCGGAGGCCCTCCCCCGTTCCCCGAGTGACCGCACTTCGTAACGACAACGAACTCGTCACGTCGGCTCGAAATAGATCGCCCAATCTTCTCCTCGGAATGGGCGTAGCAAGAAGCCGTATCGACCAGGTTGATCCCCAGATCCAGAATCCCGTTCAGCAACCGGTCGCAATCGTTCTGGGAAACATCCAGAAAACCGATCTCGGCGGCCCCCAAGCCCAAAGGTGTCACGGATAGCCCCGTACGTCCCAGAGTGCGCGTGTCCATGCTGCGGCTCCTTATAGACAGGTGAGAATTTCTTCGGACAATCCGCCACTATGCTACCAGAGACCCGCCAGAAGTCAAGCAACACCGGCTCCCGCTCCCCGCCCATCCTTGGCGCACTGGCGGTCATGTCACACTTGCCTGACCACAACAAGACACGGGCATCCTTGCGCATGGCCGCATACGCAAAAAGCCCAAGCCACATCTGACGCCTGACAGAGCACCAGCTCCGTGACCCCCAATTCGCCTTCGCCCGTTGTCTCTTGTCCACACTGGCTGGTGCCGCGTCCACTCATCACGGTCGACGTCCACCGGATTGACGGACGACATAGTCCCTGAGTCCAGACACGGACGTAGACCAAATTCCCACTCCGGACCCGGAAACGCGCAAGATCGTTGAAGACTGAATGAAACAAACGACCCTTCGAGCCAGGACGACGGAGAACCCCTGAATCCGGGCCTCCCCCGCCGCTCCCCTACGAAACTCCCACCACCCGCTCCAGCGCCCCCTCGTAATCACGCAACAATTTCGCGTGCTCATCCCGAACCGCCGCCCTGTCCTCTGACAGATTCTTCAACTCGCCCGGATCGTTCTTCAGATTAAAAAGTTGCGTCACTGGATCGCCCAGGTACTCCACGTACTTATAATCCGCCGTGCGAATCATGCGGCCCCTGCAACCCGTTCCAGTTTCGGCCATGACCAACTCGTGAGAAGGACCCGTCCGTCCTTCCAAGAACGGCCGCATGCTCAACCCCCGGTTCCCTTCCGGCGGCTTCACCCCCGCGTAGTCGCAAAACGTTGGCATCGGATCGAGACCCGAGATCAGCCGCTTGCGATCCCGAACTCCCGCCCCGGCCCCATCGGGCGCTACCACGATCATCGGAACCTTCGCCTCTTCCTCGAAGAACGTGCTCTTCACCGTGAGCTGATGAGCGCCACAAGCCTCACCATGGTCCGCGGTAAAAACGATCACCGTGTTCTCACCGTGGCCGGATTCTTCCAGCGCAACCAGAACCCGTCCGACCTCAGAGTCCACCTCTTCGATCATCCGATAGTACGCCCACAGATAGTACCGCCACATCGTCTCGGACCAGTTTTCAAGCCCCTTGCGCCCCTCCAGCGTAACCACCTGCGCCGCGCGCCGACCCTTCACCCTCGCCGGTTCCAACGGATCGTATCCAAAATTAAACGGCATCGGCGGCAGTTCATCCGCGATTTCGGGAAAAGGCAACTCCGTGGTGTTCCGATTCATCCGGATGAACTCGCAGATATCGTGAGGCTGCAGAAAAGACGACACCAGCAGAAACGGCCGGGCTGATCTCGAACGATTGTGCAGCCACGCCTCCGAAGCGCGCGCAACCGTCGTCCCCGCTAGTGTCCCCTGCCCGTTCTGCCCGGCCGAGACCACATTGTAACCCGGCATGTATCGCTGCCACGAACGCGGCAGATGCCACTTCCCGATATGCGCCGTATCGTAACCCTCACGACGAAGCCACTGCCCCAGGTTTGGCATATCCTCCCGGATCTCCTTACCGTTCACGTCCACCCCCGTCTCCGAAGGCATCCGACCCGTATGAAGACTGCTCCGAGCGGGTCCGCACACCGGATACGTACAGTATGACTCCATGAACGACATCCCCCGCGCCGCCAGCCGATCCATATTCGGCGTTTGCACGTGGGAGCAGCCATAGGCCGAAAGAGTGTCCAAACCCTGTTGATCCGTCATCAGATACAGAAAACTCGGCTTACGCCCGGACTGAACGAAAGGAGCGGCAAGCGCACCCCCACCAAGCGTCAGGGCCAGGCTCCCCCCGCCCGCGATCTTCAGAAAGTCACGCCGCGTAACATGGCCGACGGAGTGGGCGTGAAGATTGTCTCTTTGGTTCGCCATATCTATCGATCCTTCCACTTCAACTGCGGCTCGATCTGCGTGAAACTCCCATTCCGCTTGACATGCCAGGACACCGAATTCTCATGAACCTTCCGGGCCCCGGGATCCAGTACCCACGCCTTGAGACCGGTCAGGACCAGGAGAAGCCGCCCCTGCCCATCCACAAAATACTCGATCGGCAGAATCCCCCGACCGATCTCCACGAAATGCGACACCGCCACCTCCCCGGAACCGAAAGGGATACGCCGTTCCTCACGCCGGTGGATACGATGCCCCAACTTCACCTTGTCCAGATCCTCCACATACGCAAACTCCGGAAATCCAGCGCCCGCGGAAACCGCCCCCCTCTGAACGGCCTCGAACAACGACCAGTTGCACGTCCACGAATCCGGAACCGATCGCTTCACAGCCTTCCCACCGATATCGAGAAGGATCGCCCCATCCTCGACCCGCGCTGTCTGGCGGTAACCCGCCTCCGCAAACTCCCGATTCTCCACAAAGTCGAAAACCCCAAAGGACAGATCCCACAAACGAGGCGTCGCCAACACATTCGACCCGCACTCGATCTCAGCCTCCAGAACCTCATTGGCATACTGAACCCGATGAATGCATTCACGCCGGACACTCAGAGAAAAACCCTCATTCTCCCCCGGCTTGCGCTCGATCGAAAGAAACCCCCGGTCCTGCTGCCACGACGACGCACCCCACAGACGCCACGTCTGGCTCCAGGCCCCACCGGGATCGAATTCTCCAGTCGGCAAAGGGACCTCAGAGAGTTTCTCGTAAGTGTGCAGACTATCCGGAGTAAGCCTTCGAACCGTCGTATCGAATTGCGCCCAAGGATCTTTCGCTTCCGCCATTTCTATCATCCTCTTTTCGCCGCTATCTCCCCGCCAGAGTACCTGATCATCGTAAGGATTGCGCCACCACGGGTCAATGGAAACCCACTCCAACTCAAAGGCGCTGAAAGCGCCACGGTCCCGCAGCCCAAGGCAAGCGAAGCCCCGCCCTGGGTTCAAAAGCGGCCCTTCTGCCGTCACTCCACTTCCTGACGCCACTGATCCCGGTACAGCCCCATCTCATCAATTGGGAGCGCGGTGAAACCAGGTATCTTTTTGAGAACCTCCGAATCCTCGCGAAGCCGGAAATCACGCCCCTCCGCATCCACAAAGCCCGGATCCCCATCGGCTTTCAGGTTGTTCTCCAGAATCGCATACTCGCCTTCCAATCGGCCCCACTTCTCGCACCTCCACGCCACGTTCTTGCGAATCACGTTTCCCTTTGGCGCGTGAGGATTCTCGCTCAATATCCGGAATAGACTCGGATACCGCTCGCTCCACGGAGGCCGATCGTAATTCACCGCCACCAACTTTTTATACATCTCATGCCCGCCGCCGCGCGCCTGATACTTCGCCGCCCAGCCCAGACCCCGCGCATCCAGCCACAGCGCCATCGCCGAATCCACGATCACATTGTTCTCTACCACGTTGTCCCGCCCACCTCCGATCATGATCGCACGCCCCACATTAT
>JABMPG010000666.1 GCA_013203855.1 bacterium | reverse complement strand
GAACAGGACATGGGGCATGAGCACCTATCGGGAGAGATTTGACACCGAAGGCACTGTAATGTCAAGCACTGCAACTTGTCTAGTTTTTATTTCTAGACTTTGAGAAGTTCCTGAGTAACCTCCCCAGCCGCGCACGACGCGGTTGACTTCGCTCACGATTTCGCCCACCGGCTGGTTGCCGCGCCGATGGCTCAGGATTTCTCTCACGCGTTCGCGCAGCCGCTGTTCGCTTTTGGCCGAGGGGACCGTGCGCGGAAATCTCTTGCCAGTCTTGGGATTTCGCACCTTCTGGATTTCAAATCCCAGGAACTGGAAGGGCTCGCGCAGGGCGTCGACCAGCCGCGTCTTTTCCTCGTTGAGCGTCAGGGACAGACGCTCGCAGATGGAGCGGAGTGCGGACAGGGCTGTTTCTCCGCGTCGCGGCGGGAGGAGAATCACGAAGTCGTCGGCGTACGAGACGATCTCGCCGCCCAGACGCCGGGCATGTCCGCGCGTGTTCCACAGGTGGGGGATGCACGCGTGGTAGAGATTGGCCAGCAGGGGGGATATCACGCCCCCTTGCGGCGTTCCCCGACCCGTTGCGTCGCCCAGCCGACGGGCCGCCGGAGGAGATGCTTCCCGCCTCTGGCTCCTCGATCACGGGGCGCGCAGCCACTGCTTGATCAGGCCTAACACGCCACGGTCCACCACGCGCCGCGCCACCAGCCGCAGCAGGTTGCCGTGGGGATCGTGTCGAAGTACGCGGCCAGATCCGCATCCACCACTTCGGTCAACCCACGCAGGAGCGTCTGGTTGACCTGCTCCATGGCCGGGTGCGCGTTGCGTCCGGGGCGGAACCCATAGGCCCCTTCGGGCAGGTCCGCTTCGAAGATCGGCTCCAGGACCAGCAGCGTGGCCGCCCGCACCACGCGGTCGCGCACGTTCGGAATGCCCAGCGGCCGCATTTTCCCGTTGGCCTTCGGGATGTACACCCGGCGCACGGGTCCGGCCTTGTAGCGTCTCTCGCGCAACTGCCGCGAAAGACCTTCCAGGAATCGCTCGACCCCCAGCGTCTCGACCATCTCGATCGTCACGCCGTCGGGGCCGGGCGCGCCCCGGTTCGCCCACACCCGCCGCCAACCCACCCACAGAAACCACGGACTGGCGACCTTGTCGTACAACTGATGAAAGCGCCGCGCTTTGTCCCGCTTGGCGCTCCGATGCAGCTTGTCCTGGAGTTCCCGCACCTTCACTTCGGGCGTTCTCAGTCTGTCTCGCGACATACAATCACCTCCTGCTTCCCTCCATTTCAAGCATGGAACAACCAGGGCCCTTCGCTCCACGGGCATTACCCCGCTTCATCGCTACTATGAACCCCTCCGACCCCTGCCGAGTTGCGCTCGCGCTCTTTCACGACGTGCCGTCCCGATCACCCCGACGCGGTTCCGGACTGCGCCTGCCTGTTGCTTCGCCCGGAATTCCTGCCTTCGCCTAAGTTCCAGAGGCTCGGCCCGCGAAGCGATTGCTATCGAGGCTCCTATGGGTTCACTGGTGTTACGGCCCGCCGCTTCGCCACCGCCGCGCCCGAGGGCCGACAGCTTGATCCGGCGAACTTGAACGCCCCGGTCGCCCGGAGACGCCCCGCCGGATGCTACACGCCGAACAGGCAATTAACGTGGAAGGCTCCTTTCATCCTTCAAGATCGCGAGCACCTTCGCTCTGCATGCGGAACTCCTCAAAGGCTAGACAAATAAGCTAGCCACGTTGCAGGGCTTGACGTTACAGTCCTTTCGATTGTTCAATCCCTCCGAAAGATCTGCCATTCTCATGTCCGTTTCTCGCCCTCTCCAGTGCCTGCTCGACGTTTTCGCCTCTCTGCCCTCTTCCCGTGCCGCGCGAGGCACGATCTACCCCTTGGATTCCATTGTCGCCCTGGCCCTGATCGCCATCCTCAGCGGCTGCAAGAACCACCCCCAGATCGCCGCCTTTGCCCGGGTTCGACCTCGTCTTCTCAAGAAGTTGGGTTTCCGTCCCCCCAAGTACCCTCGCCGGGCTGACAGCAAAGGGAAGATCCGCGCCCCGAGCAAGGACACGATCCCGCGCATACTCGCCACCATCTCTCCCCAGGACTTCAATGAAGGCCTGGCGTGTTTTCTTTCGCGCATAGTGAAACGGGGCGCTCAGGCGGCCATCGACGGAAAGGCCCTGCGCGGGGCGCACGACTACGTGCTGTCGGTCTTCGTCAACGACATCTGCCAGGTGGTCTGGCAGGAAGACGTGGGCCGCAAGGAGAACGAACTATCGTGCCTGGAGCGCTCCATCTCCGACATCCTTTCGCGCTACCCGAACCTGCGTCTGTTCACCGGGGATGCCGCCTTCTGCCACAAAAGCATAGCCCGCAGCCTCATCGAGGCCAAACGCGATTACTTCCTGCAGCTGAAAGCGCCTCATACCACCGACGTGGCTTTAGCCGAGGACGCTTTCGACCAACTCCGAGCGACCGAGCCGCTGGCCACAACGGCGGAAAAAAGGGGGGCCCGCGAGGGACGGAAATCGTAACCCACGAACTGTGGGTGGATCATGCCACGGACAACTACGGCCACGGCTCGGAGGGACGGGGCGGAGGATGGCCCGGCTTGCGTCAGGTGGTCAACGTCCGCACCACGCGCGAAGCGCTAGAGAACGGGCTCGAGTCGATCATCGAGGATCATTACTACCT
>JABMPG010000665.1 GCA_013203855.1 bacterium | reverse complement strand
CGTGAAAGCGGAGACATCGAGAAAGAACTGGAGTCCGCTGGGCGTGCCGTAGCGTAGACGGCGGCGGAAAATTTCCCGATCGAAGCCGCGCCTCGGGAAGGTCTTGAACTCGCGCGCGTCCCGGCCGGTGAAGACCAGAACGGTGAAGGCGATCGCTCCGAAGGCGGCGGCGAGAACCGTGGCGAGAGCGGCGCCGCGGATGCCCATCTCGGGAAAGCCCCAGTTCCCGAAGATGAGGGCGTAGTCCAGAAGAAGGTTGACGATGGTCATAACCACGTTGACGGCCATGACGGGCCAGTTGCGTCCCAGTCCCATGAAGAAACTCGACAGGGCGCTGGAGTAGATCGGAAAGAGCGCTCCCCACATCAGAATGTCGAAATAGGCGACCTCGAGTACCGTCAGTTCCGGGGCGTGCCTCGTGATGCTGAAGATCATCCGGAAGGCAGGCAGGAAGACGGGCAGGATCAGCCCGCAAGCCACCGAGAAGTAAATTGCCTGCCACACCGTCGGGCCGATCCGATCATGGCGTCCGGCGCCGTAGTATTGGGCCACGAACGTCGTCGCATAGGAGGCGGTGCCGATGAAAAAGGCGATGATTGAGAAGGAGAGCATCCCCGCGGGCATGGCCGCCGCGAGGGAGTCGGTCGAGTAGTGAGACAGGAACATCCGGTCCGCGAAGTGCTGGATGCTCCATGAACTCGTGCTCAGGACCAGCGGAATGGCCAGTTTGAGGACGGATCGGTAGCCGCCCGGAGAGGACCAGCGGCCGCGGAGAAGGGGGAGGGGCTGGTCACTCGTTGTCATAGGATAGGTTTCAGTCAAGGTGGCGCTAGCTCGGGAATCTCGTTTTCGACTACTGGCTAGGGGCTTCTACCTTACTCGAACAATAGCGTTTCCTCGATTTTCAGCTCCGCCGCCACGTGCCGGGCGATGAACTGGTTGAGCCAGTTCGGTTGGTGGGCGTCGGAGCTGAGGACAAACCTGCAACTTCCCACCCATGGGCTGAGCAGGCTCTTCCAGTCGTTTCGCCAGATATAGCGGTTATTCACCTCGATCAGGCAGGCGGGCGGAACACGCCGGAGATCGGTTTCCATGAAAAAGGGATGGGCAATGATGACGGGACGACCCGTTTCGAGAAGTTTCTCGGCTCCGGCGTATTCCGCGCTGTGGTCGCGGCAGTGATAGACATAGTAATCCATGGGGAGCGCGGCGGCGGCGGCGACCCAGCCGGAATTGCAGATCTCTACGCCGAGCCGGAAGCCATGACCGCGCACTGTCTTCATGTACAGGGCCAGTTCGTCGTCGGTCATGCAGTCGAGATGGTCACTGATACCGGTGACGCGGGCATGGCCGAATGTCGCGATCAGGTCGAGGGTCTGCTCTGGGGCGACCGCCGAATCGCCTCTGGAGAAAACGGTGTGGATGTGTAGGTCCTGCGGCACGGGGGCCGTGTGCTTCACGCGGTTGGTTTTCATTGGGGACTCGCTTTCAGACGGCGACGGTTTCCATGAGGTACAGGATTTCGGTGGCGGTGGGATAGTCGTCGGGGATTTGCAGGTTTCCGGCGGGGGTCCGCGCGCTGATTTGGCCCATGCCGAAGACGAAATCCTCGCCGTCTACCCAGCCCTGGACCTGGCCGTTCTCGTGCAGAAAGCCCGAGACGCGGTGGGAGTCGGACGAGGCGATGGGGTGCAGGGGCGGCACGTTCGGAAGATAGGCTTTCCGGAAGTTCTCGAACTCCCCGAAGGGCCCGTGAACAGTTCCCGCGTTTCCGGCGTGTTTCGCGAGGAATAGAGTTCGATGAAAGATACGGGACAGCGCCGGGGCTCGTGGAGGACCATAAGCGCGATGAGGCGGCGGATGGCGGGCACGTCCGCAGAACCGTCTTCGAGGGTCAGCCCGCACTTGCTCAGCCATTCCTCGGGATGATTCAGGGTGAGAGTCGAGCGAATTCCGTGGGGCCGGACCGCCTCGCGAATGGCCGCGACGTCGTCAAGGGTCTGGGGCGGCGCGTTGAGGGGCGGCACGAGACCTTCGCGGTGCATGTGGGTGTAGATGGCGCGCGTGTCAGGGAAACGTTCGAGAAGGTCCTGCCGGTTTGTTTCGAACATGCGGGAGAGGGTTAGGACGGTTAACATGCTGGGGCAGACCGGGTCAACACGGCCCGAGGCCTCCCAGAGTTCGTCCCGCGAGACGGGAGGCAGGCCGTTCGGGATCAGAAGGCGCGCGTTGACGGCTTCCATCGCGCCCCAGCCCTGCTCGCTCTTGAGGCGATTGGCAACTTCAAAACGGCGGCAAAACTGCCGGCCTTCCTCCGACCGGACAAACTCGGCAAAACGGTCCGAGGGGAAGAAGTGGAGGCCAACCTCGAGGCCCTTCCAGGCCTGGCCTCCCAGGCGGTGGATCGTGAACTCAAGGCCGGGGACGAGTTGTACCCCGAGCCGCGCCGCCTCGTCGATTCCGCCGGCGATGTCGGGGTGGATGTTGTCGTGATCGGTGACGCCGATGGCTTCGAGCCCGACAGCCTTCACCCACCAGACGAGTTGGCGATAGGTGAACAGGGCGTCGGAGTAGACGGTGTGGTTGTGGGGATCGAACCCGATGAGCGGGGCGAGGCGTCGGCGGACGATGTCGAGATCCGCGCCGCGCTTTCGAAGGCCCGGTTCGACGTCTTCCCAGCACTCGGCCGCCAGAATGGCGTCGCGCAGAGCCAAGCCCACCCGAATCGTCTCAACCGCCTGTTCTCTCATGATCGGGCTGCTCTCTCTCAGACGGCGTCTGGACTGGGCACAGCGGGGGGCGACTGCGCCACAAGACTTCGCGTTCCAGGCTCCGGTCTGCCGACTTCCGGGTCCTGACTACCGGCTACCTATCCCTGATTTCTGACTACTTTCCTCAATCCCGATCCAGGGGATTGACCGGTTTCTCCTTGTCCTTCTGGGCCCGCTTCAGCGCTTCCTTGAAGAAATCGTCCGCGCCCTTCAAGCGGTCCTGTTCCTTCCTCTTGAGGTCCGCAACCTTGTCATCGACCTGCCGGGCCCGGCCTTTGACCTTCTGAAAGGCGTCCTGGAAGCGGTCTCCCGTGCTTTCGTCGACGATAGGTCGACGGTCTTCCAGGACCTTGCCGTCGCGTCGGCGCACGACCAGGATGTTGTCGCAGTCGGGGCATGTCACCTTGAATGTTTCGTCCATATCGATTCCTCCGGAGCCCCCGGCGGGTCTCATGATGCCGAGGCGCTCTGCAACTTCTCCCCCTCCGGGCGATCTTTCTACAGATATCCCAAGGAGCCGATTTCGTCAAGACGTTCGAGGTCAAACCAGTGCGACCTGAATCCCATCGAGCGTCCAGGGCTGGTGCTCAAGGCGGAATGGTTCAGCGATTTCATCGCCAAAGTCCGCGACCGTCTCAGCAAAGCCCTTTGCTGGCTCATTGACCGAAAACAGAAAAACGCTGCAACCTGTACCATTAAGCAACGACTTTGGGGAAACGCTCTGATGTGCACCAAGGGGACGTTATCATTGTGCTACGACACTGAAACACGCCGGAATTGACCCTTTCTTTGTGTCGTGGTAGAAAAGAGGGTGTTTTTTGGGTAGAAGTGCCGTCGCGGGAGGAAATCCCCCGGGATGTTGAGGCGGCCCTCCTCCGATCCCCTCTTTCTCTCCGCGAGGCCCGTGATGGAACCTGTGATTCTTCAAGGCAAGACGGCGTTGTCCGATTTTCGGATCGCGCGGATTCTGGACAAGGCGCGAGACGAGCAATTTCCGCTTGAAATCGGCCGGATCGAGACACGCTACGTCTATTTCGTTGAGACGGAGCGGCCGCTCGAGAGCGAGGTGCGCGAAAAGACGCTCTCGCTTCTGGGCGCGTCGGGCCCCCACGACGAATCTGGGGGCTTCTACGTCACGCCCCGGAAGGGAACGATCTCGCCCTGGTCCTCTAAGGCGACGGACATCTTCCACAACTGCGGCCTGACCGAGATCGCCCGGGTGGAGCGCGGGGTTTACTATCGCCTTTTCGACGCGGAGGGGAAGCTGATTGCGCTGGAGCAGATCCAACCCGTTTTCCACCTGATCCACGACCGGATGACCGAGGGCGTCTATATCGACGTGGCCGATCTGTTCATCCACCGAGATCCGGCCCGCCTTCAGGAAGTCGACATCCTCGGCTGCGGACACACGGCGCTGGAGCGGGCCAACGTGGAGATGGGCCTGGCCATCAGCGACGGGGAGATCGACTATCTATACGAGACTTACAAGAAACTGGGGCGCAACCCGACGGATGTCGAGCTTCTGATGTTTGGCCAGGTCAATTCCGAGCACTGTCGCCACAAGATTTTCAACGCGGAGTGGATCGTGGACGGGGAGAAGCAGGAACATTCTCTTTTCGACATGATCCGCAACACCCATCGGCTGCATCCGAGGGGAGTGCTGAGCGCCTATGCCGACAACTCGGCCGTTCTGGAGGGCTTTCGCGACGAATGGTTCGAGGTGGCCCGCGAGGGCGAGGCGGTCTATCGCTACGTGCCTGACCAGATCGACATTCAGATCAAGGTCGAGACGCACAACCACCCGACCGCCATTTCGCCCTATCCCGGCGCGGCCACGGGAGTGGGGGGCGAGATCCGCGACGAGGCAGCCACGGGCATCGGCGGCAAGAGCAAAGCCGGGCTGTCCGCCTTCATGGTCTCGAACCTGCGCATTCCCCATTTCCTGATGCCGTGGGAAAAGGATTACGCCGAATTCCCCAGCCGTCTCGCCACGCCCCTGGAAATCATGCTCGAGGGCCCCATCGGCGGCGCGGCCTTTGGAAACGAGTTTGGCCGGCCCCAATTGCTCGGTTTCTTCAAGACCTACGAGGAGGTCTGCAACAGCCGTTACCGGGGCTACCACAAACCGATCATGGTGGCGGGCGGCCTGGGCAACATGAAGCGTTTGCACGTGGAGAAGAAGAGCATTTCGCCCGGCGCCTTCGTGATCCAGATCGGCGGCCCGGCAATGCGCATCGGCCTGGGCGGCGGCGCGGCGTCGTCGATGGACACGGGGAGCAACGCCCTCGAACTCGATTACGACTCGGTCCAGCGCGACAACGCGGAAATGCAGCGGCGCTGTCAGGAAGTGATCGACGCCTGCGTGGCTCTCGGCGAGAAAAACCCGATTCTCAGCATCCACGACATCGGAGCGGGCGGCCTGTCGAACGGCTGCCCCGAACTGATCTCCGAGACGGGCGGCGAGTTCTGGCTGCGGAAGATTCATAACGAAGAGCACTCCATGAGCCCTATGGAGATCTGGTGCTGCGAGGCGCAGGAACGTTACGTGCTGGCGGTGAACCAGGAGGATCTGCCCCGTTTTCTCGCCCTGTGCGAGCGGGAGCGCTGCCCCGTGGCCGTCATCGGCAAGGCGACCGACGACGGGCATCTGACTCTGCGCGACGAGCATTTCGACAACAATGCGATCGATATCGATCTTCAGGTGATCTTGGGCAAGCCGCCGAAAATGGTACGGGATGTGCAGCGACTTCAAGAAGCCTACGAGCCGCTTGACCTCGAAGACATCACCGTCCCCGATGCGGCGGACCGGATTCTTCGTCTGCCCGCCGTGGCGAACAAGACGTTCCTCATTTCCATCACGGACCGCTCCGTGGGCGGCCTGGTGGCGCGGGACCAGATGGTCGGCCCGTGGCAGACGCCGGTCTCGGACGTGGCCGTCACGGCAACCGGTTTCCACGCCTGTACGGGCGAGGCAATGGCCATGGGCGAGCGCAGCCGAATGGCCGTGGTGAGCGCGCCAGCCTCGGGCCGGATGGCCGTGGGCGAGGCGATCACCAACATCGCCGCCGCGGATATCGGCCCTCTCTCGAACATCAAGTTGTCCGCCAACTGGATGGCCGCCTGCGCCGAAACGGGCGAGGATGCCAACCTGTTCGATACCGTCCGTGCCGTGGGGATGGAGCTCTGTCCGGCCCTGGGCATCGCGATCCCCGTGGGCAAGGACTCGCTGTCCATGCGCAGTTTGTGGGAGACGGCCAGCGGCGAGCAACAGCGCCAGATCGCGCCCCTGAGCCTCGTGGTTACGGCCTTCGCTCCTGTGCGGGACGTGCGCCGGACGGTCACGCCCGATCTCAAGCGCGTGGAGAATTCGCGCCTGATCGTGCTCGACTTGGGCCGAAATCGAAACCGCACCGGTGGCGCCTCGGCTCTGGGCCAGGTCTATAACCAGGTCGGCGCGGAACATCCCGACCTCGACAAACCCCAAGACCTCGTCAACTTTTTCAACGCAGTGCAGGAACTGATCGCGCACGGCCTCCTGCTCGCCTATCACGACCGCTCGGACGGCGGGCTTTTCGTCACGCTGGTCGAGATGGCCATCGCGGGACGGCTGGGCGTCGATGTCGAGCTCGGGAACCTGGGAGGCCATCCCCTCAAGGTTCTTTTCAGCGAGGAACTCGGCGCGGTCCTCCAGGTGCCCGGCGAACACATGGGTCGGATCGAGACCATTTTCCGGAAATATCACCTGGCCGACCTGCGCTACGAGATCGGCGTCATCGGAGAACAGCAGGAGGTCGTTCTTCATATGGGCGGGATAGAGCTCTTCCGTTCCGAAATCTCCGTCCTCAACCGCAAGTGGTCCGAACTGACCTATCACATGCAGGCCCTGCGGGACAATCCGGCGTGCGCCCTCGAAGAATATGACCGCTGCTTCGACGAGATGGACCCGGGCCTTCAGGCCGAACTGACATACGATCCGGATGAGGTCTTCAGCATCGGCAAAGCCCGGCCCCGGGTTGCGATTCTGCGCGAGCAGGGGATCAACGGGCAGGTGGAGATGGCCGCTGCTTTTGACAGCGCCGGCTTCGAGAGCATCGACGTTCACATGACAGACCTTCTGGGCGGCCGGCAGGACCTCGCGGAGTTTGTCGGGTTCGCGGCGTGCGGCGGGTTTTCCTATGGCGACGTTCTCGGTGCGGGATCGGGCTGGGCGCGCACGATTCTGTACAATCCGCGCATCAAGGAGATGTTCGCGCGATTCTTCGACCGGCCCGATACGTTTGCATTAGGCGTATGTAATGGCTGCCAGATGGTTTCGCAGCTCAAGGAGATCATCCCCGGCGCCGAGGCATGGCCTCACTTCTCGCGCAACCGTTGCGAACAGTTCGAGGCACGGCTGGCCACTGTCGAGATACTCGAGTCGCCGTCGGTGCTGCTCGAAGGCATGGCGGGATCGCGGGCGCCGATCCTGGTGGCTCACGGGGAAGGGCGGGTCGATTTCGACGTCACGGGCTCGTTCGATCAGGTGCAACGCAACGAGCTCGCCTGCGTGCGCTACGTGAACAATTATGGCCAGCCGACCGAGATCTATCCCTTCAACCCGAACGGATCACCGGGCGGTCTGACGGGCCTGACCTCGCGCGATGGCCGGGTGACAATTCTCATGCCCCACCCCGAGCGGGCCTTCCGGGGGGTTCAGCTGTCCTACGCACCGAAGGGCCGGTTCGAAAACGACGGCCCCTGGATGCGCATGTTCCGCAACGCGAGGAAGTTCGCGGGGTGAAAAACCGCGTAGCGTCATTGTATTTGTGCGGCTGTAGCGGTTCTCGAAAGCAATCGCGTGTCGGTCCCTCCTATATCGGATTCCGATCTGGTTGCGGCGATGCTGCGATAGGAAAAAACGTGCTCAGCGGGGCAGGGAGGGTTGGATGGAGATTTCCTTGAAGGCAGGGCAGTACTGGCCACTGCCATCGCGCAGGGATCCGCTGGAATTGTTCCATAGGCCGTAGGAGACGGTCGCTCCGGGGAGCGCGGGTTCGGCGAGGTCGAGGCGGACGGCGTTTTTGCCGTGGACGCTGGCGCGCATCACGCGGAGGAATCCGCTGTCCTCGAGTTGGAGGCGGACGTTCGGGTCACGGTGGGGACTGACGAGTTGGCCGGTGCGGGCGCCTTCGAGTCGCATGTTCAGCACGCCGTCCTTCACGCCCAGAACCTGCGCTTCGGGATACCCCAAGTGCCGGTCGTCGGAGATCATCCAGTCCGACTCAGCATTTTCATCGAGGACCAGGCGCTCGACTTCGTCGAAGCGGACGATAATGCGGCGGTGGGAGGCGTCGTCGAATCCCGCGACCGCGGGCTTGGGCCCGTACCAGGAGACGCCGCGCTCGCGGGTGCGGCTGAGGACCTGGCCGAGCTCGATCGCCAGGGCGTGAATCCCGGACTCGGCAAGAAGATAACTGGCTCGGATGTCGAACTGCATGGTGGGAATGAGGAGGGTCTTGCTGTCTCGCAGGGCGAAGCGGAACTGGGCGTCGCGGACGCGGCCGAAATAGGGGGTGGGCTGGGCGCCCGTCGGGAGTTGGTAATGGGGAAGTTGAAAGACCACCATGAGCAAGTCGGGGTTGGCGGTGAGCCGCCGTGCGGAATCGGCGAGGGATTGCAGATAGCGGGGGTAGGTGTCGATCGCGGCGGGATATGCGTCGGCGGCGCCCTGGAACCAGAAAAAGGTGGAGGCGTTGCGGGCGTCCTTCTCAAGGAAGTCGCGGAGGACGGGGATAAGCTGGCGGTCCTCGCTCCAGAGGGAGGAGATGGAAAGGCCGGGATAGGCCCATCCCGTGACGCCGACGGGGATGCCGGTGTTCTTGTAGTAATCCTGGGCGGCGCGCAGCCAGGGCGTGACCCACTGGTAACCGGCGGCCAATGTTTCGGGCGTATCGATCAGGGGATCTTCACCGGCCTGCCAGACATCGTTTTTCAGGTAATGCACCTGGGGAATGGGGAGGCGGTTTTTTCGTCCCGGAGCGCCGTAGGCGTTGGCGCATCCAGCCACGGCCCAGATCTCGCCCACAAGGATGTTGTCGATCTGCTGAGTGACGGCTCCTTGCTGAAAGCGAATCTGATAGGGCGCGGAGGGATTGATGGGGACGCGAGGGATGTAGAGATCCCGGGCGGAGGTCCGCAGAGGTTTCGACGAGTCTTCGGGCGGGTCGGAAACCGGGGGGGCGCCGGGGATGATCTCCCACCGGGCCTGGGCCATGACCTCGCCGGTCTGGCAGTCGCGCACCTCGGCGGCAAGCGATCCGGATTGCAGCGCGCGGAAGGGGATCGTGGCGCGGTGTTCCTGAACCGCAAAAACCTGATCGGGTTGAATACCTTCCACGAGGGGTTGGGCCTGGGAGGCCGCGGCGATGAGCAGCAGCGCCGCCAGAGCCCCGATTCGGAGAGAGGCCAGTCTATCCATTCGCTCTTCCTTTCCCGGTCGCGGAAGCGATGGGGGCGCGGAAGTCACCTGCCCCCTTGCTTCATAGCTTCGGATTTTCCGCCTTCCGACGCAAGCCTTTTCGGGGGGAGGAACTTCTCGTCCCACACTTTTCGACGTTCCGTAGTTGTGCTTTAGACTGAAACCCGCATTGTTCGCTATTGTCAATGATTGCCGGATATGTCCTAATCAAGAGGACAAGTCTGTACGCTTTAATTTTCCCGGCACAGGCCGGTGGATCATTCAAACGGGAGGCTGAGGCATGTATATCGCCCTGTTGGTCGTTCTGGTGGCTATTGCTCTGGGGCTGGTGGCCTGGGGGGTGAACCGTAGCAATCGGTTTCTGGTCGTGGCGGGGGTTCTGGCGGGAGTGGCGACG
>JABMPG010000664.1 GCA_013203855.1 bacterium | reverse complement strand
TGTCGAAAAAAAAGAATACGCTGAAAACATCCCCATCTTCCCGGCAGCGCGAGCCGCAGTGGTGGGGCCTATCGGTGGGCAAATGGCGCGAGATCGGCGCCTTCTGCCTGCTCCTGATGGCACTGCTTCTGTTGCTGTCGCTGATCAGCGAGGCCTATGGCCAGGGCTGGGTAGGCGCGATAGGGACGAGTCTGGCGGCGGCAAGCCAATTCATCATGGGGCGCAGCGTGTCGTTCGTCCTGCCGGTTCTTCTGATCCTGGCCGCCTTCCACGCCTTCCGCGGAAAGGTGCCTTTCCATCCTTTTCGAAAAGCCGTCGCCGGCATTCTGATTCTCCTCTCGCTATGCGCGCTATTTTCGCTTCGGGCGCATCTGTATGGGTCCGACATCGACTCTCCGGAGGCGTTTCAACTCGGGGGAGTTCTGGGAAATTTTCTCACGAGCCCCGAGGGCCTGGATCTGGCGCTTCTTCTGGGTCCGGCAGGGGCATACCTCGTTTTTGTGGCGGCCCTCCTTCTGGGAGCGATGCTTTCGACGGAGTTTCTGTTCGTCCCCTTGGTGAAGCGAGGGATTCTCGAAGTAAGAAGCCTTCTCGGGCAATTCCGCCGTTTGAAGCCGGTGGCCGTGCTAAAGTTCGACCGGTCCGGTTCGCGGGTTTTCCCATCGGCAGAAGGCGCACTGCCCGAAAGAGCCTCCCCTCGCCCCCTGGAGATCGAGTACGAGGAGGAGGACTTCGAAGAAGAGTCAATACCTGAAGAGGAGACCGAGGAGGAGCCGCCGGTCGTGGCGCCTCCCCCGCCGCGCATCACTTCTTCAAACACCAGGGCCCGGCCCGACAAGTCCCGTGAGGAAATTCAGCTGGCCCTGGAGATGATCCAGACGGAACTGGATTTCAGCATGCCCGACTACCAGGCGCCGCCGATCTATATCTTCAGCGACTCGCCCGTGCCCGAATCACAGATGGATCGAGAGGAAGTGTTGCAGATCAGCGGCGAACTGGAGAAAGCACTGGCGGATTTCAACATTTCGGCCCGGGTCGTGGCGGTCACGCAGGGGCCCGTGGTCACACAGTACGAGTTGCAGCCCGCGCCGGGGGTGAAGGTGAGCCGGATTCTGAGCCTGGAAAACGATATCGCATTGATCCTCCGCGCCAAGAGCGTCCGTATTCAAGCGCCGATCCCAGGAAAGGCGGCCATCGGGGTCGAGGTGCCCAATCGCAAGGTAACGCCCGTCTATTTCCGCGATCTCATCGAGGCGGATGAGTTCTTGCGGCATCCGTCCTCCCTGGCTTTCGTTTTGGGCAAGAATATCTCAGGCGAACCGGTGATCTGCGACCTGGCTTCCATGCCGCACCTGCTCATCGCCGGCACGACCGGCTCGGGGAAAAGCGTGTGCGTGAACACGATCGTCTCCTCGATTCTATTCCGCATGCCTCCCGACAAGGTGAAACTGATCATGATCGACCCCAAGCGGGTCGAACTGAACGTGTATTCGGATATCCCGCACCTTCTGGCGCCCGTAGTGAATGAGCCGAGACAGGCCGCGGCGGCTCTGTTGTGGGCCGTGCAACAGATGGAGAAGCGCTTGCAGACTTTTTCCGAACTCAGGGTGCGCAACATCGACGGCTACAACGCGGTCGTCTCGGGGAAACGTCGCCCGGCAAAGGGAACGGAAGTCGGGGATCATCAGCCCCTGCCCCACATCGTGATTATCATCGATGAACTCGCGGACCTGATGCTGATCGCCAAGAACGAGGTGGAGGACTTCATCGTTCGTCTCGCCCAGATGAGCCGGGCGGCGGGCATCCACATGATTATCGCCACACAGCGTCCCTCCGTGAACGTGCTGACAGGTATCATCAAGGCCAACTTCCCGTCGAGGATCGCTTTCCGCGTTTCGGCCAAAGTCGATTCGCGCACGATTCTGGATATGAACGGCGCGGAAACCCTTCTCGGCAAAGGCGACATGCTGTTTTCGCCGGGCGGCACGAAGCCACTGCGCATCCAGGGAGCCTATGTCAGCGACGGAGACGTGGAAAAACTGACCGAGTACCTGCGATCCCAGACACCGACGATCTATGAGAAGGAAGGTTTTACCGCCGCCGAACTGGCGGCCACCCAGGACGCCGAACTAGAATCCGGGATCATATCCGAAGATGACGATGACAGGGGACCGACGATCCGTCCGGGCAGTGGGACGGTTTCCTTCGGGACGGGCGGCCAGGTGGAATTTCCGGAGTTGCAGCTGAGCGGCGATGTAAATGAAGACGAAGTTCTCTACGACCGGGGCCTGAAAATGGTACTGGAAACGAAAAAAGCCAGCGTGTCGATGATTCAAAGGCGCCTGAAGATCGGATTCGCGCGCGCGGGCCGCTTGATGGACCTGATGGAGGAGCGCGGAATCGTCGGGCCTTACCTCGGCAGCAAGCCTCGGCAGATCATCCTGGACGATCCCGTCGCGATGCTGCGGAGACTGGATGCAATCCAGAAAGATCGTCAGGACGGCGCGTACTAACGCGATTGAGATAGAACGATGATGAACGGGCGTATCGGAAAACCCCTTGATTTTACCGAGGTGCGAACCTATTCGGGTCGTGAACGTGGCGGTGCCCTGGACCTGACCCGGATCGCCCGGCCGCCCGACGTGCGCCGCCCTCTCGACGAGTTCTACGCATCACTGCCCCGGACGGGCTACGCGCGCGATCTGATCGAGGCGGCCGAACACATCGTCGTGGGCGCCGCCAACGGACGAAAGATAGTCTGGCTGATTGGTCCCTCGGTGATCGAAAAAGGACTGGGACCCCTGCTCGTCGCGCTGATGGAGCGCAACGTGGTTCAGCACGTGGCCATGGACGGCACAAGCGCAGTACTGGATTTCGAGCAAGCCTTTTTCGGCCACACATCCGACGAGGCGGACCTGAGGGACGGGCTTTTCGAGATGAACCGGGAAAGCGCGGAATGGATGAACTCGATCATCAACGACGGGGCGCGGCGCGGCTTTGGAATCGGCTACTCGCTCGGACGCGGGATTCTGGACCGGCGGGCCCCCCACGACGCCTATAGCATTCTGGCCAATGCCGCCGGGTTTCGCGTCCCGTTGACTGTGCATTCGGCGATCGGGCAGGAACCGATTCACCAGCACCACACGGCGGATGGGAGTCTGATCGGGAAGGGATCGTACAAGGATTTTCAGTTTTTCGCGGGGCAGATCCCCGACATTCATCACGGAGGAGTGGTGGTCGATCTTCTAGCGTCGGATTTCCTGCCCGAGGTCTTTCTGCGAGGTCTCAACGTCGCGCGGAACCTCGGGAATCCCGTTCAGAATTTCGTGACCGTGCGTCTCGCTCACCAGGCGCGGGTGGTGGGGGAGCGGGATTCCCTGGCGCTGGCAACCCGCGACGGCGGCAAGACTTACTGCTTTCCAGGGCCGCCCGAACTGCTTTTCCCGCTCTTATTCGGCGCGATTCAGCGGCTTCTGCGCTGAATCACTCCCCGATGGTTTTCACCAGAACTTCCTTAGGCCTTTGGCCGTCGAACTCGAAGTAGTAGACCGTCTGCCAGGTCCCCAGATCGAGACGTCCCCCGGTCACGGGCAACGTGACGGAATGACCGGACAAGATCGACTTGAGATGCCCCGCGGCGTTCTTCTTGTAGTCGGTTTCGTCGTGGCGATAGGCACGCGAGGCCGGAACAAGGGTGTCAAGAATGTCAGCGAAATCCTGGGTGAGAGAATAGTCGGAATCACTGATATAGACGGCGGAACTGGTGTGCAGGGGGTAGACCAGAGCGAGACCATCGGAGACGCCGCTTTCCCGCACGGCGGCCTCGACCTGGGGGGTGATGTTGATAATCTCGGTGGGTTTTTCGGTTTCAAAGTGCAGTTCGTGTCGGAAAGTCTTCATGATTCGGTTGTCTCCTCACCAAATGAGAGATCACAACTTGCAGAGTAGGCAAACAAGAAGGCCTTGTCAATCACTGGCCTGCAGATGAAAACTCCACGCTTTTGTCGTTGTCCGGACAACGGCGCGTGGGTAGACTCATCAGGTTATTCTAAAGGACCGTGAGACGCGTTTGCCTGATCATCCGCCAACCAAAGAACCTCTCCGCGAAACTGCCGCCTGCGTGCTCTCAGGACTCGCCGGAATGCTCTTGCTGCTCCTTATCTCCCAACGTCGCCGACTGATGACTCTGGGGGGGCTGATATGGGCTTTCTGGGCCTTCTCCCTTTACTACAGCGTCCGCCCACTCCATCTGTTCGTGTCCTGGCCGTGGAACTCGACCCCGGTGTGGCGTCTCGATTTGCACGGGAGATGGGCGGGATTTCCCTGGGAGATAGTGGGAGTCGGGACGCTTCTGATCCTGACAACCGGGTGCGCGGCCGTTCTGGGCGAGCGACTCGGACGTCTCCTTTTCCCGGATAATGGCCGCATGGGTCGGGTGATCTGGGGAAGCGGTCTTGTTTTCGCGATTCTGGGGTATGTGGCATTCGGGCTGGGCGTCGTCGGCGGATTGGGATCCGCCCAGTGGGTTTTCGGGCTTCTTCTTGTGCTTGGAGTAGCGCTGGCACTTTTCTCAATTGGAACGGACTTCAGGAGAAAACCGAGACCCGAGGCAATGCGGAGCGGTGAGGGATCGGCGCTGTCCCGGCCGGAATGGATTCTGATCCTCGCGCTTGCGATCGTCCAGTTTCTCGCCATGCTCTATGCCCTGACGCCTTCGGTTCAGTCCGACGCGCTGCGATATCATCTCGCCGCTCCGCAGGAATGGCTCAAGGCGGGCCGGATCACGTACTTGCCCTACGAGGCCTTCAGCAACTTTCCGTTTCTCGTAGAGATGCTGTTTCTGTACGGACTGGGCTTGGGGAGCGACCTGCTGGCGAAAGGGATGCATTTCGTGTTTCTCCCCCTTTCAACCGGAGCCGTCGCGCTGATCGCCCACGAGATCGCAGGGGCGTACCGGCTTCGGGGGATCCGATCGGGCGTTCTGGCGGCACTGGCCTGGGGGACGTTGCCGCTGACGATTCCCCTGGCAGGATGGGCCTTTATCGATCTCACGGTCGCCTTCTTCACTCTGGCGATGGTGTATTTCCTGATCCGATGGGCACGCTCTGGCCACGCGCGGCACTGGATAGCAGCGGCAGTCTTTGGAGGCTTGCTCTGCGCGAGCAAATACACAGGCGTCGTCTTCGTCATGTGGGGTGCGCTTCTGATGGGCGTCTGGGGCCTCCGAATGGACGGTTTCCGACGTATCGGCCTCTGGCTGGGCCGAGCAGCGCTCTTCGGGCTCATCGCGGCGGCGCTGGCTTCGCCGTGGTGGATCAAAAACGTCATCTATACGGGCAATCCGGTCTATCCCCTGGCCTGGTCGGTTTTTGACGGAGGGGAAT
>JABMPG010000663.1 GCA_013203855.1 bacterium | reverse complement strand
CCTTTCTATCTGCCCCGCATTAGCAGCACTGCCCTGCGTGAAATGTTGTGGGAAGGCCCGGACCGCCGGAGCCCGGCCCTGAAGGCGCGTATTCCCTGGCCGGTTCTTGAGTACATCTGGACGAACAATCTCTACGCAGTCGCCGGATCGGACTGAGATATGAACCAGACCGCACCCCGCCCCGCTTTTCTCTTTCCGATCTGGCTCCTGATTATCCTGATCCAGATTGGCTTTCTTTTCTTCTTCTACCGGTCCTTCCTCTATGACATCGGCGGTGAGCGGTACTGGGCCGTATCGGACGACATCTATATCACCGCCGACTATGCCCGTTGCCTTACCCAAGGACGTGGCCTGGTGTGGTTTCCCGGAGCGCCGCGCGTCGAGGGGATCACGAATCCCTTCTGGGCATTCATCTTTGCGGGGCTTCAGGCCCTTCCCTTTTTCCATGTTCGGCTGCTGGGCGCGTTCGTGTTGGCCCTGAACGCAATCCTCCTTATCGGCGTCTTTCTGCTTTTCCGAAAATCGGCCGAGCGGGTCCTCTGGAACAGTGCCGGGGCACGGCCCCCTGGAAGCCCGGCCTGGGCTCTGGCCCTGCTGGCTCTCACGACGGTCAGTCTCCCTTACTGGCTGGCCGAAGGCTTCGAAGTTGGCCTCATCGCCCTGTTGGCGCTCCTCGGGTTCGCAATCGCCGCATCGGGCCGGAGGAGCGCCTGGGCCATGGTAAGTATCGGCCTTCTCGCCGGACTGGCATTCTGGACCCGTATGGACGGCGTGCTTTACTTCGGCGCGGCTTTCTTCCTGATCCTGTTCTCCCGCTCGCCCCGGCTTCGTCCCCTCATTGTATTGTCTCTGACGACGCTGGCGATGATGGCGACCTTGTTCTTGGCGCGCAAAGATTACTACGGCGAATGGCTGCCCAATACCTACTATCTGAAATTGCATGGCTGGCCCCTGAGCGAACGCCTCGTGGCAGGGCTTCGCCAGAACTGGCCGATCCTCCCATCGCTGATTTTCGCGTGGGGGGCGCTGGCCGTTCCTACCGTGCAGCGGCGACTGCTCCCCGTTCTTCCCGCGATTCTTGCTCTGCTGCTGACCTTCACCATTACCGTTCTCTACTCCACATCGAACGGTGGAGATGCCTGGGGCCTAAAAGCGGGCTATGATCGCTTCACCGTCACCGGCAGCCTCCTCTTCCAGTTAGCCCTAGCGCTGGCCGTGGCGCTTCTACTGCCGGATGAGCGGATCGCGAAGAAAGGCGTCCTCTTCGCATGGGGCCTGCTCCTTCTCCCCATCGTTCTCAGCCAAGGGTTCTTCCCTTTCCTATACAATTCGCTCACTCTCAGAGAACCGCGGTTGGAGAGAGCCTGGATTCAGCGCGGCCTTCAGTACCGGACCATCTCAAATCCCGGCGCTCTCATCGCGGTTCGCCCAGCCGGCGCGATCGTCTACTTCTCGGAGCGGGGCGGCGTCGATCTCCTGGGAAAATCGGACCCGCAGATCGCCCGCCAGCCCGTTACCCGCCCCGACATGCCTCCCGGCCATAACAAATGGAACCTGCCCCTGGCCTTCGAGATCCATCGGCCTGACCTCGCGCGTATCGAACCGCCGGAGAACGTGAGAGACGACTATCAGGCGAAGGTCTACGGTGGCAAGGCCTACTGGGTGCGCACAGGCAGTCCCTATGTCCGATGGGACCAACTGGATGATCCCGCGCCTTTCACCTATGGCGGCGGCTGGGATACCCGCAGAAATCCCCGCTTTCTGAAGGACGTCAACGGTGATCGAAAAGCGGACATCGTCGGTTTCGGAGATGGCGGTGTGGTCGTGTCTCTTTCCACGGGCCACGGCTTCGGGCAGGCGGAGTCCTGGCTGAAAGCCTTCGGGATTGAACAGGGCTGGGATCTCGAGACCAGCCCACGCGTGATCGCCGACTTCAATGGCGACGGCCGGATGGACGTAGGCGGATTCGACGTGGACGGTGTGCGGGTCGCGCTCTCCGATGCCGCCCGGTTTCGCGGACCCGATCTCTGGGTCAAAGGCTTCGGCCGCGATCACGGCTGGACTTCTGACCGCCATCTGCGCCGAACGGCCGACGTGAATGGCGACGGCAAAGCGGATATTCTTGGATTCGGCGACGCTGGGATTCTCGTCGCGCTCTCCTCCGGCGCTGGTTTCTCGGAACCCGCCTTCTGGACGAAAGGCTTCGGCACCGACAATGGCTGGGGTCGCGATCGGCACCCACGATACCTGGCAGACATCAACGGCGACACGATGGCGGACGTGGTCGGTTTCGGCGATGCTGGCGTCATCGTGTCCCTCTCCACCGGCGACACCTTCACCAGCCCTTCGCTCTGGCTGGATGATTTCGGCCTACGCAAGGGCTGGCAAGCCGTAGAGCACCCCCGGTTCACAGGCGATGTGAACGGTGATGGCCGAGACGACCTGATCGGCTTTGGTAACCAGGGCGTGCTCGTCGCGCTGTCCACGGGAAGAGGTTTCGAAAACCCAACGAAATGGTCGGACGAGTTCGGCCGCCGGGAAGGCTGGGACCCCGAGGGGCATCCCCGCATACTGGCCGATGCCAACGGGGACGGAATGCTCGATATAGTCGCCTTCTCCCGTACCGAAGCGCGCGCCGCATACTCCACTGGAAAGGGATTCCTCCCGTCCCGCATCCTCTCCGACGGGATGAGCTTGGCCCAGGGCTGGCAGGTCGGCAAGCATCTCCGGCTGATGGGCGACATCAGGGGCGACCGCGTGGATCGCCTCGTCGGATTCGGCGTGACGTCTCTCGTCGTGCCAGACTTCTCGGGAAACTAGGAGGCCGGTCTCAGGTAGGAGAGCAGATGGTCAAGCTGGTCGAGCACCGTTTCGGCGCCCAGTTCCCGAAGCGTCTCCGGGCGGTGGACGCCCCACGAGACCCCGATCGCACGGGTTTTTGCGTTCCGGGCCACGTCCATGTCCAGGTTGCCATCGCCCACCATTACCGTCTCGGCCGGCTCGGCGCCGAATCGTTTCATTATCTCTAGCAGCAGGGCCGGATCCGGCTTTTTCGGCTTGCTCAAATCTTCGCCTTGGATGACATCCAACCAGGCGGCCAGTCCGATCTGTTCGGCAATGTCGCGTGTCAGCGAGTCCAACTTGTTGGACAGAATCGCGGTCCGGATCCCCAGTCCTTTCAACTCCTTCAGCGTCTCGATGGCTCCGGGATAGAGACGTGCCAGATCGCAGGGATGCTCCGAGTAATAGCCGCGCCAGGCGTCGAAGGCTTGCTCGATTTCTTCACGCGTGGCCCCGTCTCCAAGGCAGCGCCGCATCAGGTGCCGCCCGCCCCCGCCGACCTTTTCCGTCACCTGTTCCAAAGCAAGAGGCCTCCGGCCAAGCTGCGCGAGGGCATGATTGACAGCGGCGGCGATATCGCCAAAGGCGTCCACCAGCGTGCCGTCCATATCGAAAACAACAAGTTTGGGTGCGGGAAAGCTCTGCGGCATGATTCTCTCTCTCTTCCGTGTCAAGGGGGCGCGAAGGCCCTGTTTCCGCAAACATAGAGCAGAAGCGCAAGTCCGGCAAGAGAAAGCGAAACACAACCCTTCTTCCTTGTCCTTGCGGAAGCGGATCGCTATATTTCACCCGTTGTCACGCTCGAATTCGGGGAGATCGTCATGGAAACAATGACTTGCAGAGAGCGCATGCTGAACGCCATCGACCGCCGGCCCGTGGACCTCTTGCCGGCCACAGTGACGCCGTGGCCCGAAACGGTCAAACGTTGGACCTCGGAAGGCCACATCCAGGAGGGCGAAGACCTCGTGGTCCACTTCGATCAGGACCTGCGCGGCGGAGGCTGGATCAATTGCACGGCGGACCTCGACTTCGAGCCGGTCACCCTTGAGGAAGATGCCGACACGATCCTCGTCCTCGACGGGAACGGGGCGAAACTCCGCCGCCACAAGCGCCACTCCGCCACGCCCGAGCATGTGGATTTCTCCGTCAAGGACCTCGATGCCTGGGAGACGAAGATCAAGCCCCACCTGCAGGGGTTCGATCAGCGCCGAATCAACTTCGAAGCCTATGAGAAAGCGCGCCGCAAGACAGCCGAAGAGGAACGCTTCTTTGCCTGGACCGGCATGGGAACCTTCGAGTCGGTCAGCCGCGTCTCCGGCCACGAATACATGCTCCTCGGAATGGCCACCGATCCCGATTGGGTGCTGGACATGATGATGACCTACGCCGACATGATGATCCGTCACCTCGAGCAGCTCTTCTCGGAGAAGGGCACTCCGGACGGACTCTTCTTTTTTGAGGATCTTGGTTTCAAGAACAAGCCTTTCATGTCGCCCGCCATGTTCGAGCATATAGTAATGCCCTCCCACCAGCGCCTCTTCGACTTCGCGCATTCGAAAGGGTGCAAGGTTCTTCTCCACTCCTGCGGATTCGTGGAGCCCCTTGTTCCATACCTTGTGGATGCCGGAATCGACTGCCTGCAGGCGATGGAAGTGAAGGCGGGAATGGATATGCCGCGACTGGCAAGACAATTCGGCGACCGCATCGCCTTCTTCGGAAACATCGACGCCCGCGCCCTGATCGCCAATGACCGTGGGTGGATCGATCGGGAACTCGAAACGAAGATCCCGCCGGTCCTCGAGATGGGCGGCGGTTATATCCTCCACAGCGACCACTCCGAACCCCCCGAAGTGAACTATGAGACGATCCAATATTTTCTCGAAAAGGGAAGACGAATGGGAGTTTAGAGTTTGGTGTTTGTGCTCAGAACCACATTCCGATTTTGACTTCGAACTCTGGACTTCGAACCTTGGGACGGGAACTCCAAACCCGAAACGCCAATCTTAGAACTCTCTCCTCGCCAGTTCCAGTTGGATTCTCTGCAAGCT
>JABMPG010000662.1 GCA_013203855.1 bacterium | reverse complement strand
GGATCGGTGTGGTCGCGGTGATCGTGGGTGAGGAAAACAAAATCCGCTGGCGTCTCGTCCGGTTCTAGGAGGGGGAGGGGGCGGATGTGGTTTTCGGGCTTGACGAGACGGGAGAGAAAGGGATCGATGTGGATGATCGTTCCGTCCGGTATTTTCATAACGAAATGGCTTTGTTCGAGCCAGTAAAGGAGCACGGTCTCGTCGGAGACCTGGGCGTCATGGATGTCCTGAGCGAGGTGATTCATGGTCGCATCCCTTTCTTGTCAGTCCTCACGGGAGGGACGCATATCGTTCATGTAGTGGTCGGGGTTGAGTGTTTCCCCTGTGGCTTCCCGGAGGCGCTCATTCCATGGCTTGCTGGCTCCGGCGCGAAAGATTCGATCGCGAAAGAATTCGCCGGTCTGGGGGTTGGCGACGATGCGGGCAGGCCGGGCAGCGCCGGGAGGGGTGAGTTCGTGGCGGAGTGCGGCGAGGATCTGGGAGGCGTTCATCTCGCCGAGGAGGTAGTTCTGGTAGTACACGGGCGCGCTGGCGAGGTGGATCTTGGAGGCCCAGTCCGGGTGATGCCATCGTTCGGGCCCATTGAGCCACTGATATCGGAGGACGGTTCGCCACCAGAGTTGGGAGAGATCCTGATCGGGGTCTTCGTACAAGGCGCGCTCGAAGTGGATCATGACGAGGGCCCATCTGAGAAAGACGAGCATTTTCCTTCGTAGTTTGTGGTGGAGTTCGATCTCGAGTTCTTCGGCCTTTGCCCGCTCCATTCCTGCGATGCCGCTGAGAAACTCGGCGCTCTGGAGAAAGCGCTCGTTGAGCATGGCGATGGCTTCGGTGGTGAGAGTGTGGGCGGGCGAACGAAGGACGAAGGGGAGAGCGGGATCGAGGTAGTGATCGTAGACCGCGTGGCCGAACTCGTGGAGCATGGTGCTCATCCAACGTTCGGAAGGCCGGACGTTGCAGAGAACGCGCACGTCCTCGGGGACGTCGATGCCGATGCAGAAGGCGTGCTGATCCTTCCCTTCCTTTTCGTACAGATCGCTGCGTTCGAGTATTCTGGAAATGTCCAGGCCGATGCCCTGATAGTAGGACCGGGCAAGGCCCTCGATGTCCCGGTCGGCAAAGATGGGGTCGAGGTCGATGGTGTTGTTGGGGGGCATCTCCTGGAAGAAGGGGTTACGATAATGCCACGGGCGCAAGTCGGCGGGAGCGATGCTGAACTCGGAGGCGAGTTGCTCGTCGAGTTCCTCTTTCACGGTCTCGAAGAGGGGATTGCTCTGGCGTTCTAGGTCCTTGAGGAGAGCGAAAAGTTTGTCTTGGTCGAGTTCTTTGAGTTCAAGGGAGAACACGTAGTAGTTTTCGCTGCCAAGTTCCTGGGCGTGCTGGTTGCGAAGCCGGACGAGTTCGACGATTCGGGGCGCGGCATTTTCGCCGACCTGTTTGAGGGCCTCCCAGGCTTCGCGGGCTTCCTTGGAGTCTCGGGTGGTTCGAAGGATTTCCTGAAGGTAATTGTTGGTTCGTTTCTCGCCGCGAAAGGTGGCGCGGAATGTCTGGTAGGCCTGCTGCAGTGCGTTTTCGAGATCCACGATCCGGCGCAGGAGATCGGTGTCGCCCTGCGCGCTTTTGTAACGTCGGTAGAGGAGGTCAATTTGTCTCGCGAGAAGGGGATCGGCGATGTCGCCGGGGTGGCCGTGGAAGGCGGTGATCCGGACGAACTCGTCCCGGCGGGCGTAGATGGTCAGGATCTTCTTTTCGATTTCGGCGACGCGCTGGAAGTCTTCTTCGCGCCCGGACAGGCTGGCCTGCCAATACGCCAGAGCGGTCTTTTTTTCCAGAGGCTCGATCTCGGCTATGTGCCGCTCAATGAATTCGGACGGCGAGGTTGCGTTGTTCATGAATCGCCTTTCGTCAGTCCGAATCGGTTGCGGCCAATGGCTTCGCACCGCTGGTCACTTCCCGGCGAACGCGTTCCATGTCGGCGTCCATCATCATGTTCACGAGTTCGTCAAACTGGACCTTGGGCCTCCAACGCAGTTTTCGAACCGCTTTCGTGGATTTTCCTTGAAGGGTGAAGAGTTCGGCGGGGCGCTTGTAGCGGGGATCGATCTTGACGTAGGGCTTCCAGTTCTTGATTCCGACGTGGGCAAAGGCCAGGTCCAGGAAATCTCGAATGGAATGGGTGTTGCCAGTGGAAACAATATAGTTGTCGGGCTTATCGCGCTGGAGCATGAGCCACATGGCTTCCACGTAGTCGCCGGCGAATCCCCAGTCGCGCTTGCTGTCGAGGTTGCCGAGGGCGATGGCGTCTTGCAGTCCGTGGGCGATGCGAGCGACGCCGTCGGTGATCTTGCGGGTGACGAACTC
>JABMPG010000661.1 GCA_013203855.1 bacterium | reverse complement strand
GTAGTTCGGATGTGACACGGCGCATTTGCGTCTCGGCGGCGAGTTGCAGCGCATTATGGCAATAGCGATTGATTTCCCGCGGGATACCCCGCGACGCCTCGGCCAGCCACGGATAGCACTCCGAAGAGAAAATATCCGTCCGTCCGTTCACCAGCAGAAGGCGGTACTTCACATATTGCTCCACCTCGTTCCGGGTCAGGGGCCGAAGGCGAACCCGCGTGTACATCCGGCTCAGAATCGACTTGAATGTGGGGTGTTCGAGTTTCTTAAGAAAACCTTCTTCCCCGAAGAGAAGGATCGTGATCAGTTTTTTCTCCGGGATTTCGATGTTGCTCAACGTGCGCAGCACCTGGAGATTCTCGGAATTCAGGAAGTGTACCTCGTCGATGATCAGGACCAGTTTGATCCCGCGGACGTACAACTCCATGATCCGGGATTGGATCGCGCTGACCAGCTCGTGCGTAGTGGGGCGAGTTTTCGGAATCTCCAGCCGAAGCTCATCGCAGACTTCGCGCAGGAGGGCGCAGCGGGACATGCCGGGATAGATCAGGACCAGCACCGGCAGATAGCGCGAAGGATCGAGTTCCTGGAGAAGCACCTGGGTGAGCAGCGTCTTTCCGGTTCCGCTCACGGCGGTGGTCAATCCGAGCGACACGTCCTCCTCGATACACCGTTTCATCGCGATAAAGGCCGATTCGTGCGCCTCGGTGCGGAAGAAGAACTGCGGATTTACGTTGTCGCTGAAGGGGTGATGATCCAGGCCGAAAAACTTGACCGGTAACGAAGACTGCTCGCGAATGTTTCCGTGGGCGACGGGTGCCTCATCGATCATGTCCATGACCGATATTTCCTCAATGGGTGGCATGACGGGGTCCTCCCGGAGTGACATAATAAAAAAGCCCGTCATAGCGGATTTCCGCCTTAACGGGACCGTCTTCAAAAGGGTGGCGAAGGGGAACCCGCCGGGCAGGTGGGAGTGCCGGAGGTAGGGAATTTGCGGGCGGGGTCAATGAGGACGTGTTGGGTCCGGCCCCGGCAGGTTCCCCTTGGTGTGATAGAGAGGTGTGTTGTTCTTCCATGAGTATTATCGGCATCTTGGTCCGGCCGCTTTAGGCCGCTCCAGCCATGCTGCGTTTGAGCGCGCCCAGGAGATCCTGGAAAGAGGACTCCTTGCGCTGGTTGACGAACACATGCTCGTGCAGCAGAGTCGAGACGACACCCTCGAAACAGCGCGAGGCTTCGCATTTTGGGAAAAGACGGACCAGGGGCTGTCGTCTCTGGTTCGCCAGCTGAACATGTTCATCGTCCGTGATATAGCCCAAGTCGCCCAGAGTGAGTTGCAGATATTTCTGAGCGGCCGTGTTCAGCTTGTTAAAGACGTTCTTCGCTTCGTAACAGTCCCGCACCTCGTTGGCCAGGATCCCGATCTTGGCGTTGGGGTCCATCTCGTACAGGATCTTAATGATAGAAAAAGCGTCGGCGTTCGAGGAAAGATTGGGCGTGGTGACCGTGATCACCTCGTCGGCGAAAAGCGCGAACCTCAGCACGTTTTCCGAGATCCCGGCCCCCGTATCGACGATCAGGATGTCCACGCTACGCTCCAGCCGGTCGATCTGGCGCAGGACCAGGCGGCGCTGTTCGTTTTCGAGATTCGCCAGTTCGCGCACGCCTTGGCCGCCGCTGATCAGTTGGACGCCGTCATCGGTCCGGGTGATCAGATCTTCCAGGCTGAAGCCGTCCTCGATGAGGTGGCGAAGGTTGAAGCGGGGCTTGAGGCCGAGGAGAATATGGCAGTTGGCCAGGCCCAGGTCGGCGTCGAGAAGGGCCACCTTCTTGCCTTGTCGGGCCAGGGACACGGCCAGGTTGACCGCCACGGTGGTCTTGCCCACGCCGCCCTTCCCGCTGGTGACGGCAAGAACGCGGGCCAGGGTCGATGGCTTCACATAGGGCGTGAGGGGCTTGGAAGTGGAGGGCTCGGATGAGCCTCCACCGCCCATGGCGGATTTCAATTCACGGTTGACTTCATCGATGGAAAAGCCGCGCTTGTGGATCAGATCCTTGATCCGAAGCAGAATGTCTATGTGGTCCGGATTGAATGTACGATTATCGGTTCCCATCTCCGTGAAACGGAGATGATGGGAGAAGACTTTTTCATAAAAGCGGATTTCGCTTTCTTCCAGCCCGGTCTTCTGAACGGCCTGCTGGATGGTGAAGCGTTGCTGGAGCACAGGTCGGGACCTCCTTGAACGGGAAATGGATCGGTATGAACGGGAAAAGCGCGAGGGAATAAAAAATCCCGGAGTTCCCTCCGGGGTAAGTGGACTGCCGGTCCTGGAAAAAACACCAAGCGCCTGCGAGAGGCGCGAACAGGAACGGAACCGGAACAGCTGGAGAGGGAACGTCGCGCGAACGGGTGTCAACTAGAATGCGATTGTTGGATCGACCTAAGAACACTCTCAAAGAACAGAACTCAGGATCTTCCCCGAGTTAATAGCAATGTGATGAAATTGGACCCACTTGTCAAGTAAAAAAACAGACAAAATAGAATATTCTGGAAAAAGTGCGGGTCCGGCGCCCTTGCAGGTGATTTTCGAAGTGCACCATTCACTACGCTGTGTGATATAGAAAACTCATGATATTCTCACATGGGGATCGGATACTCGATGTTCGGACATGAATCTCCTCACCGCATCGGCAGATTGAAAAAGGCGCTACGGATATTCTCTGCGGCGACTATCCTGCTTCTACTTCTCGCGTCCACTCCCCCCGTCTTCGCCCAACTGAAGATCAGCCCGAACAGCCGTTTCCTGGTCCAGCCCGACGGCAGTCCCTTCTTCTGGATCGGCGACACTTTCTGGAACTGGGAGAAGTTTAGCGACGCCCAACTCGACCTGTATGTCGACACCCGAAAGAAGCAAGGTTTCACCATCATTCAGACCCGGGCAGGCGGCCCGAAGATCGCTAATTGGGGCGAGCCCGATTGGGTGAAGTTAGACAATTGGATCAGCAAAATCACTGGCCGGGGAATGTATGCGGCCGTCGGCGCGGGGTGGATATATAACCCTTGGAACTATGGCCAAAACAGCATCCGCGACAAAACCGCAATGTACGATCTGGGCTACAAACTGGGACACCGCTACAGAGACAACGACAAGATCATCTGGCTCAGCGCCAACGAATCTCTCTGGATCGGTCCGGGTGGCAATCCGGACCTCATCAAAGCCATGAATGACGGGATTCGCGCCGGAGATACTGGCCACAAACTCCTGACCGTCCATCCCCTGGCCGGTGGATACCTCTCCCATTTTCCCGTGATCCGAAACGATGTGGATTTTCTTGCCTGGCAGACCGGCCGTTACCTGGCTCCCGATTCTCTGCCCGATGAGCGTTTCACCGGCAGTCCCGGCGATTTCACCGTGTGGGACGCGATCGGAAGCGACTACCGCGATTACACGAAGCCCGTGATCGATCTGGAGGCCTGGTATGAAGTCAGCCCGAACGAACTCGATGTCGAACAGGGCGGGGAAACTGTCTATTGTGAAGCCCGGCATATCCGCCGTCGAGCCTGGTTCACCGTGTTTGCTGGCGCTTTCGGGCACACTTACGGCGCCTACGGGCTAGCCTATTCCATGCCGCACATGCCCGTCGCCTTATCGTTTGATGAACTTCTGAATCTTCCGGGCGGCGTTCAGATGGGGCATCTCAGGACTCTGATCTCATCGCCCGCGCGCCCGTTTCTGAAACTTGTGCCCGATCAAAGCCTGATCACTTCCGGTCAGGGAACGGCCAACGATTACGACAATCACAAGCAAGCCGCTCGGGCATCGGACGGGACATACGCCTATATCTATACCGCCAACGGCAGCGAGTTTTCCGTTGACCTCGCCGCCCTCGCCCGTCCGGGAAACGAGATTCAGGCCGAATGGTTCAACCCCCGCGATGCCAGCGCCACATTGACCGGTCTGAACAATCCGTACTCACGGGCCGCAGCTCAATCTTTCAATCCTCCCGGCTCAGCGGGAGACGACAATGACTGGGTGCTGGTCCTGACCGCAGCTGATGGAAACGCCGATCCGGATCGCAGCGGAGGGAACTGAAAGCGTAGCGAAAGGCACGAGGACGGTGTAGGGCCGACGCTCTCGCCTGCCGGTTTTCACCGGGCTTTGGATGAAATGCGAATAACTCATCTTCTTCACGCACAAATGTATAGGAAGATCACTTCAGAGGTCCCAGAAATGTCTTCGGGAGCAGTTTCTCCAGGTGGATCTCCAGGTAACGTGGGGCAGTCCGGCCCGAGTGTCGGATCTTGATCTCGAGGTCTTTCTCGGTCACGCCTAGCATGGTCGCGAGAAGCTTCCGCATCAGGATGACCCGAAGAAAGCGGGCATTGTACCGCTTGTCGGCAAAGCGGCGCCGGGAGAAAGGCTCGATCTGCAGGCACTTGTGAAGCACTGCGGACCGGATCGCGGGGAGGCTGTCCTTCAACTGATCGCTCTTGGCGGCTACTAGCTGGAGTTCGTACTTGTGTAGAAATTCGTCCAGCAGGCCGGGAACCGTGTCGCTTTTCTCCATGTTCTCGAGGATATACTCGAATGCCTACCTGAGATTGTCTGGATGGCGGGCGACACGGATCACCTTGTCCACCTCAGGAGAGGGGACCGTGGCTGGCACGAGAAGGTGGCTTGGCTTTTCAGCGGGTTGACGAGTGGACATGGTGGCGTTGGTTGGAGCGGTACTCATGGATTTCTGTTTTCCAATAGTCACGGGTATTTGGGGCTTTCGACCGCCCCAGGGCCCAGCGAGGTTGCACTATGCCGGAATTAACGCGCCTTTTCAAGTGGAAGTATCTCAAGAAACCAACTTTTCTCTTCCCGAGCGAGAAGTTTGTTTGTCAGGCTGACCGGGCATGCTTGCGCCGGAACTGTTCAAGTATACGGGCGGCTTGTCCTGTATTCAAATTGGCCATAATGTCTTGCCGCAGTTTGCGGACTTCCGCCAACGTGAGCGAACGAATCACTTTCTTGACCTCGGGGATGGTGACCGGGCTCATGCTTAATTCATCGATGCCCAGGCCCATCATCAGCACCGCCAAGCTCGGATCGGCCGCCATCTCTCCGCACAGCCCTACCCAGATTCCGGTCTTCCGAGCCGCTTCGACCGTGAGGCGGATCAGTTGGAGGACCGAGGGATGAAGGGGGTTGTACAGTTCGGCCACGCTCTCGTTCACCCGATCCACCGCCATCGTGTACTGGATCAGATCGTTGGTGCCGATGCTGAAAAAGTCGACCTCGTTGGCCAGCTGTTCGGCTGTCAGCGCGGCCGCCGGGGTTTCTACCATGATCCCGACTTCAATGTCCGGATCGAAATCCTGCCCATCGCTCGCCAGCTCATTCTTGACGGACTCCAGAAGTTCGCGGGCACGGCGCACTTCGGAGATATCGGTGATGAAGGGAAACATGATCTTGGTGTTGCCATAGGCGGACGCACGGAGAATGGCGCGGAGTTGCGTCCGGAAAAGATCGGGGTTCGCCAGGCAAAGCCGGATGGCGCGAAGCCCCAGGAATGGGTTCATGTCGTCGGCCATGTCCGTGGGGGAGAGAAACTTATCCCCTCCCAGGTCGAGTGTTCGGCAGATCACCGCCTGGGGGGCCATCTTCTCGATAATATCGCGATACACCTGGAACTGCTCTTCCTCGGTCGGGATGCGGCCCCGGTCAATGTAGAAGAACTCAGACCGGAACAAGCCGACGCCCTGGGCGCCACTAGCGATCACGGTGTCGATTTCGTTGGGGAACTCCATATTCGCCGCCAACTCGATTCCGTAGCCGTCCTTCGTCTCGCAGGGCAGGTCTCTGAGGGCCTCAAGGGACTCCTTCTCCGCCTCGATCCGCTCC
>JABMPG010000660.1 GCA_013203855.1 bacterium | reverse complement strand
GGGTTCTGGCCCTCGCGATCAACGCCTATGGCGAAGCCCTGTGGCAATGGGACCGCCCCTCCCCAGTCTCCGGGGCTCCGGCCCTCCGGCAAACGCTCGCCGCTATATGCCACGACTGCTTCAGCCGGCGTCACCTTTCCGTGGAACATTTCTGGGGGATCGGCCTGAGCGCCCCTGGCCTGCTCGATTCCACGCGGACCACCTGGACGCTCAGCCGCCAGATGCCCCAACTGGTCGGGGAAACACCCGCCGAACAACTCACCGATGCCACGGGCCTCCCCGCCCAGCTTGAGGACAACTCCCGCGCCAAGGCTCTCGCCGAGCGACTCTGGGGCTGGGGCCGCGAACACGACCATTTTCTGCTTGTGGACCTCGACCGCGGCATCGGCTCGGGCATCATCCTCGACGGTCGGCTCTTTCGGGGTGTCACTGGCCACAGTGGCGAAATCGGCCAGTTCCACGTCCGCCCCGACATCCGTCCGCCGTCTGGCCCTGCGCACGATTTCCTTGAAGAAGCGGTCGGCCTCGACGCCCTCGTGGCACGCTACAACCTTGCGGCCCAGCCGGAAACAATTCCCGACTTCGGGCCTCTCTTTGACAAGGCCCGCCAGGGCGACTCGCACGCCAGGGAGATTCTCGAAGAAGCCGGGCGCCTCATGGGGGTCACCTTGGCCAACATGCGCAACTTCTTCGACCTTCCCATCTGTCTCACCGGACGACTCCTCCAGGCCGGTGAACTTGTTACGCAGCCGATGGAAACCGCATTCCGCGAAAACAGTCTTCTTCCCAACGGGGATCTCGGCCGGACTCATCTTCCCGAAAACGGAGCCGCTCTCGGAGCGGCCGCCCTCATCTATGTCGCTGTCCTCACGATCTAATCGTTGAGTTCAGCCATTCATGCCTTTCTGGGGCATACTGAGATCGAAGGGAAAGCGTGCTGAGAGCAAGTGTTCTACGTGGCTTGGCGAACAGACTGAGAGAAAGCGTTTTTGTGAGAGAGTTCACCGCTTGCCGTCGGCTGTTCCTGCCTCCACCTTCGGAACCCGCCTGATTTCAAGCCTTCCTCAATTCCCACACCGAATCCCCGGTTCCCAGCTGGAACTGCTCTCGCGCGAATCCGCCCCAGACATTCGATACCTCGAAACCGGCCCTTTGCGCCATCTCCCGCATCTCCTCTTCCGGCGTCCAGCGCACCCGCAGAAGAAAACAGTAGGTGTCGGCGATCCGTCCCGTCTCGTCGAGAAACTCATACCGTGTCGTTTCGTGAATAATCCGTGTATCCGGATCGTAACGTGAGACTGCCCACCACAACACTACCCGGCCGGTTTCGTTGTCCAGCAGATCTTCCCGGATCAGGTATGGCTGTCCTACCGCGTCAAAGAGGTCGTCAGGCTCGGGATTGATGAGATTGAGCAGCAATCGCCCGCCGGGCTTGAGCAGATGCTGCGCCTGGGTAAGAGACTCCTCCCGCTTGCCAGGCGCCACGAGATGGTCGAACGTGCGAAAAGCCGCGAAGGCCAGCCCATACCTCTGATCCGGTGCTGCGGGCGCAGCCAGGTCCGCCTGCCAGACGTGCGGAAACAGCCCGAGTTCGTGCGCCCTTTTTCGCAACCGCGCCAGAAAGGCATGCGACCGGTCGCAACCGTCCACTTGCAGATGCCGTTCCAGAGCCGGTAACAGAACGCGTCCGGTCCCGCAACCCAGGTCCAGACACGGCCCGTCCGTTTGAGCGATTTCCTCAAGGAGAAACTCCCGTTCCCTCTCCAACAGGACATCGTCGGCATGTTGGAGGTCGAAGAGTCGTGCGGCAAGAGACGAATCGTAGAAGTCCATGGGCTTCTCCCCGGTGAGATGCGGCCATTCTGCTGACATTGGCGCAAAACCGCAACCGCGATCATGGGGTGGAGTTTCCCGAAGCTTTCTCGGGGCTTCGAGTCTTGATCTTCGAATTTCCGACTTTGATCGCCCTTGACCTTGCGGCCTGAACCAGCCTAACATGAGAGAATGGAAAGGGGCGCAGGGACAGATGCGTCTACGAGTTGAGAGATCCAGTCTTCGGGGCTCGGCCGCCATGCCGGGCTCAAAATCCCACACGATCCGAGCCATCATTCTCGGGGCGCTGGCAGAGGGGGAGAGCTATGTCCGACGCCCTCTCGACAGCCTCGATACCCGCGCGGCCGTCACGGCCTGCCAGGCTTTCGGCGCGGAGATCGACACCTGCGATCCGGAATGCTGGGTAATCGCGGGCACGGGCGGCAATCCTCGGATTCCCGCCGATGTGGTGGATGTGGGCAATTCCGGCACGACGCTCTATGTCGTCATGTCCACCGCCGCGCTTTGCCGAGATGGGTGGACGGTTCTCACGGGCGACAGCCAGATCCGGCGACGTCCCGCCGCTAGTCTGATCGCCGCCCTGCGTGATCTGGGAGCCGATATTTTCTCGACGCGGGGCAACGATCTATGCCCTCTTCTCGTCCGCGGTCCCCTGAAGGGGGGTAAGACATCCATTGAGGCAATCACCT
>JABMPG010000659.1 GCA_013203855.1 bacterium | reverse complement strand
CTCTTGCCGGGATCCAGGGGCGGGCGAGGTTGTAGAGCGCGATCGAGATGACGATGAGTCCGGCCCACCAACTGAGGAAGAGCATGAGGATCAAGCCGAGGAGGAAGAGTCCGCCATAGAGGAGGCGGAGGATGAGAGGGGATCGGGAATGACTCGGTTTTCGGCTGAAAAGGAGGTGGGCTAAAGGGGGGATGACGGCGATGGCGACGATGAGGGAGGCGATGAGTGCGAATGTTTTGGTGAAGGCAAGGGGACGGAAGAGTTTTCCCTCGGCGGCCTGCATGGTGAAGACAGGCAAGAATCCGATGACGGTGGTGGCGACGGCTGTGAGGACGGCGCTTCCGACTTCGCTGGTGGCTCGGAAGACGATTTCGAGGCGGTTTTCTTCGGGGGGGGCTCGGTGCAGGTGCTTGAGGATGTTTTCGCAGATGATGATTCCCATGTCGACCATGGTTCCGATGGCGATGGCGATTCCGGAGAGGGCGACGATGTTGGCATCGACGCGGAAGAGGCTCATGGCGATGAAGCACATGAGAACGGCGAGGGGGAGGAGTCCGGAGATGAGGATGGAACTGCGGAGATGCATTACGATCACGAGGAGGACGATGATCGTGACGAGGATTTCTTCGGAGAGCGCGGTGTTGAGGGTTTCAAGGGTTTCGTTGATGAGGCCGGCGCGGTCGTAGAAGGGCACGATCTGGACTTGGCTGACGGTTCCGTCCGCGAGAGTTTTCTTCGGGAGGCCGGGGCTGATTTCTTCGATCTTGGCTTTGACGTGTTTGATGGCGGCGAGGGGGTTTTCGCCGTAGCGGACTACGACCACGCCTCCGACGACTTCGGCGCCTGCCTTGTCGAGGGCGCCCCGGCGGAGGGCGGGTCCAAGGTTGACGTGGGCGACATTCCTGACGTAGATGGGAACGCCATCGCGCGTTTTGATCACGGCGTTTCGAAGGTCGTCGACGGTCTTGACGAAGCCGATTCCTCGGATAACGTATTCGACGCGGTTGACTTCGATGGTGCGCGCGCCGACGTCGAGATTGGACATCTTTACGGCTTTGACCACCTCTTCGAGGGCGATGCCGTGGGCACGCATGGCGTCGGGATCGACGTCGACCTGGTATTCCTGGACGAATCCTCCCACGGATGCGACTTCGCTGACGCCTCGGGCGCTGGTGAGGGCGTATCGGACGTACCAATCTTGGATGGTTCGGAGTTCGCCGAGGTCCCATCCGCCGGTGGGGTTGCCTTGGGGGTCTCGTCCTTCGAGTGTGTACCAGAAGACTTGGCCAAGAGCGGTTGCGTCGGGGCCGAGGGTTGCAGTCACGCCGTCGGGCAAGGTTGCGGCGGGGAGGCTGTTGAGCTTTTCGAGGACTCGGGAGCGGGACCAGTAGAATTCGACGTTCTCATCGAAGATGACGTAGACGGTGGAGAATCCGAACATGGAGAAACTTCGGATGGTTTTGACTCCGGGGATTCCGAGGAGGGAGACGGTGAGAGGGTAGGAAATCTGGTCTTCGATGTCCTGGGGGGAGCGTCCCATCCATTCGGTGAAGACGATTTGCTGGTTTTCTCCGATGTCGGGGATGGCGTCGACGGCGATCGGGTTGCGGGGGAGGAAGTCGATGTTCCAGTCGAAGGGGGCGACCATGATGCCCCATCCGACCATGAGGAGGACGAAGAGGATGACGATGAGTTTCTGTTCGAGGCAGAAGCGGATGATTCCGTCGAGCCAGGAGGAGGGGTGTTGGGGTTCGGGAGAAGTCATGGTGAGTTACCGGGAGAGCGCCGTCTTCTGCGAGGGCTGAGTGATGGTGTGTTGGGTCATTCCTGGCTGCCCTTGTTCCAGATGGCGGTCTGTTCACCGCATCTAAACATCGCTTCGCCGAAATAGGGGTTTTCCACGCCTTCTTTGCTCTGGAGCCAGTCGGCGCCGCGGAAGTCGAATGCCATGGGGCAGTGGTACTGGAGGATGGGCAGGTCTTCCGTGGCTCCGAAGCGGTGGGCGGTGGCGATCATGGCTTCGGAGAGGAGCGCGAAGCCTTCGCGGGCGGCTACGATGTCTTCTGCGGCGGCGAGGATTTCGGCTGCTTTGGAAAGGTCGGATTGGAGTTTCATCCAGGCCATGTGCGGCTCGTTGTCGAGGAGTTTCATGTCGACCGCTTTGAGTTCGTGCTGAAATTCGCCAGTCGCGGTCATGGCCCGTTCCAGGTCGTCCTGGCTGAGGGCCCGCTGGAGGCCATAGTAGGATCGGAAGAGGTCGGCCATCTGGGCCTTGAAGGCGGGGGGAGATTCGAAGCGCGGGACTTGGGGCGTTTCGGTTTCCTGCATCTGCATCTGGGTCGTGGGAGAGGGCATTCCGCCGTGGGCGTGCGCCGTGGGGAGGGGGGCGCCCTCGGGATTCATCATGCTGGGCTGTGCCAGGATCTGGACGGCGCTGTCGATTTTGAAGTTTCCGCGAATGACCACTTCTTCGCCTTCGCTCAGACCGTCCTCGACGAGATAGTAATCTCCGGCGCGGGGGCCGAGGACGATTTCGCGGCCCAGGTAGATGCCTGTGTCATCGGGCTGACGGACATAGACGACGGCTCGCCTTCCGGTGATGAGAGGCGCGGTGGCGGGGATCACGAGAGGAGCCTGGCCGGGCTCGTCGGCGGAGACGTATCCGAGGGTTTCGGCGCGGACGAGGGGCATTCCGCAGACGTCGCACTTGCCGGGCCCGTCTTTGACGATTTCGGGGTGCATCGGGCTGATCCATTTCCCAGCGAGAGCGGGGTCCATGACGCGGCCGGTAGCGGCGATCCTGGAGCGCACGCGGGCATGGACGAACATGTCGGGCTTGAGTCTGAGTTCGGTGTTGTCGAGGTTGACGCGGACTTTCACCGTGCGTGTCATGTCGTCCAGGATAGGATCGACGAAGGCGATAATGCCGTGGAAAACCTCGCCGGGGTAGGCTTCGGTTTCGATCTCGACCTGTTGTCCGTAACGTATCCAGGGCAGGTCGGATTCGTAGGCGTTGAGGAGGACCCAGACTCTGGAGAGGTCGGCGATGGTGTAGATGCGGGTTCCAGTTTGGACATACATGCCTTCAACCGCGTTCTTGTTCACGACGATTCCGGCCTGGGGGGCGTAGATGGTGATGTGGTCGGTGGGTTTGCCGCGCTGTTCGATTTCGTGGATCTGGTCTTGGGTAAGCCCCCAGAGGCGGAGTTTTTCACGGACGGCTTCGACGGTTTGTTCCGAAGCGCGACGAATGAGAGGGAGGTCGCTTTTCTTGAGATTCTCTCTGGCCTGGACTGCCTGAAGGAGTTCCTGCTGGGCGATGAGGAGTTCGGGGCTGTAGAGGTAGACCATGTGATCGCCCTTCCGTACGGGGATTCCGGTGTAGTCTACGAAGAGGCGGTCGAGGCGGCCGGGGACCCAGGCGGTGATGTAGGAGAGGCGGGTCTCGTCATAGGCGATCTTTCCGACGAGTCGGATGTCGGCGGCGACGAACTTGCGCTGAACGGGGGCGGTCTGGACTTCGGCGAGTTTTCGGGCGGCGGGAGAGAGGCGGATTTCGCGGGGGCCGAGGCCGTTGTGTTCCTCCTTCTGGACGGGGATGAGTTCCATTGCGCAGATGGGGCAGAGGCCGGGGG
>JABMPG010000658.1 GCA_013203855.1 bacterium | reverse complement strand
CGTCCAAACTGACGTAGCTTTTCACGAAATCCACCAATTCCGGGGCTGCGGGCTGGACCCCGAACTGCTTGGACACATCAACAATCCCCGCGTCGAGACCATATTCCTGACCCGCCGCGATGAACGCCCGGATATGGCCGATGCGCCGTTTCGTCGCGCCGTAAACCCAGTTCGAAACGCCCAGAACCGCGTGAACGCCCTTCATTTCCGGATCGTTGCGAATCTGTCGGATAGCATTGAAGGAGTGGTGCGTATGCGAAGCCTTGATATTCCCCATAGCATCCATACAACCGTCCGACGCGATGCCAAGGGTAACAGTATCAAAGAGCAACTCCTCACTGCGAAAGCCCGATTCCTTCGCCAGTTTGAAAACTTCTCGCGCGGCGTCGACCATTTCCTGGCTCGACTTCAGCGGGCCTTCCGTCCCGACCAAAAGACAGATAGCGCTGAAGGCGTTCTTTCCGCGCATCTCCATCAGCGGCCGGAACTTGTCCATATCCATGTAAGGAATCGAGTTCACCAGAGGCGGCCGCTTCCCGCCCAAACGAAACCATTCCTCAAGCCCGGCCTGAAGAACACGAAGGTCCGAACTGTCGATGCAAGGCGGCGTCCCATCCGCCAGGTCGTGGACCATCCCCACGTAATGGCGCATCGTCTCGGAAGCGTTCGGATCGCCCAGAGCGTCGATGTTAAGATCGATATAGTCCGCACCCTCCCGGGCCTGCGTCGTGATCAGATATTCAATAATAGCCCGACCGCGATTGGGTTTGGCGAAGCCTTCCTCCCCAAGGCCCATGATGAAGCGCATGGCCGCGCCCGGAAGCGGAATCGAGGCGTGGAGAAGCTCCGCGATCTGGATCAGACCGCTGCCTGCCAGCGGATTGGCGTGGTTGGTATGATCGCGATGAAAAAAGTAGTTCAACACCGACGAAGTGTCCTGGAGATGAGCCTTTCGGTGCGGGCGGGTGACTTCCTCGAACTGCTCAAGATCGCCATGATGCAGGAGCCGATAATAGAGCCGTTCCCCCACGCAGATGCGATTGGCATTGTTCCCACAGTAGCCGCGGGCATCGGCGTCTCCACACGGCGGATTGTCCAGACCCTTTTCGCAGCCGCCCATGGTGCAGATGAAATCGTTCTCAGGCAGAAAACAATCGCCGCAATGCTCGCATTCATACATCACGCCCTTGCCAAAGCCTTCGATGCAGTTGAAAAGATGATAGAGAGCGCCCTCGCGCTGGTAGGACTTTTCGAACGGGGACAGAACCATTTCCGCCACGCCACGCAGCGCCCCATCCGGCTCGAAGACAGCGTTGTGGAAGGAGCGCGAAAGGCCAGCCCCCGCCTTGACCTTCGGAGAGGCGCTTCCAGAAACCGGAAAGTGAAGCACGTTCTTGAACTCACGCCAGTCGGCCGTCTCAAGCGCCACGTCCACCACCTTCTCAATCTCCTCGATCTTCTTGAACTCGCTCGGCTTGCCCAGATCCACCCCGGCGTAGCCCAAAGAGCGGAACATAGCCAGCTGCCGTCCCGCACGAACCAGCGCGTCGGACTCCTTGTCATGGGCAAGCGCCTTGAGAAATTCGTCGCTGACAACGCAGCCGGGAAGCGTCTGCATGTACTTCGCCACTGGCGCAGTCACGACCAGCACGTTCCCGAGAATCGGCACTCCTTCGCCGCCGAGTTCCCGGATCAGCGCTTCGGAACATTCGGCATCCCAGCCCGACTGGCAGGTCAAAAACGACGCGCCCTGCTGGATCTTCTTTCGGGCCTTGATGTATTGCATGGCCAGGGAACCGGGCGTGTACTTGAAGGGCGAGACCGCCCCGCCGGCGAAGAGAACCGGCGCGTCGGTAAAGTCTTCGTACGTCTTGCAAGAGCGCAGCCTGGCGATATTGATCTCGTTGACCAGTTGAAGCAGACCCAGCGAATCCACCTCGAAGACGCCCTTGGAGGTCTCGGACAGGTCGCCGGTGAGCGCCAGGATGTGATTGACGCCGCGATCGATCAGCGAGACCAGAAGACTCCGGATCGCGTCGGTGTTCATGTCCTTGCCCGTGATGTGGGGGCATACCTCGAGGCTTTCAGGGAAACCCTCCTCCTCGAGGATACCCAACGCCCCAAGATGATCGTAGGAGAGGTTTCCGCCCGGGTTCTGAGTGAGAGAGATTCCCGCGAAGACAACGCCCTTATCGGCGTATTTCTCATTGAGGCCGGGCAGATCCCGCGCGACCGCCGCCATCCGCGCCACGTCCTGTTTCGAGTGGGGAGTAAACTCCACCACGATAGTGAACTTGCCGTCCTGAATCGATTTCAACATCCCCATGGGAAACCCTCCGGGTCTATGGTGTGGAGTATAGAGTTTGCAGTTTGGTTCGGAGTTGGAGGTTCAGGGCGGAGAGGTATTGTCTTGTACTCAAAACTCCCAACTCCGCTTGCCGCTAGAACAATCCCGAGATCTTGCCGTTCTCGTCGATATCCACATTCGCTCCCGCAGGCGTCCCGGGCAGGCCGGGCATGGTCATCATCGTGCCGCACAGGGCGTAGAGGAAACCGGCTCCAGCCGAAAGCCGAACCTCGCGAACGGGCACCGTGAAGCCCCTGGGACGCCCCGGCAGCTTCGGATCGTGGCTGAGCGAAAGATGGGTCTTGGCCATGCAAATCGGGAGGTCGCCATAGCCCCATTCCTTGTACTGGGCGATCTGCTTCGCCGCCTTCGGCTCGATATCGATCCCGTCGCCGCCGTAGACCTTCGTGACGATGGTCCGTATCTTGTCTTCGGGGCTCATCTCGTCGGGATAGAGAAGTTTGAACTCGCTGGGCTTTTCGGCCGCGCGAACGACCGCCTCGGCCAGGTCGCGACCACCATCGCCGCCTTTGGCATGCAGCTCATGAATGACTGCGTCCTCGACGTCCAGACCCTTGGCTTCATCCACGATGGCCTTGACTTCGGCGTCTGTATCCGTCGGAAAACGATTCACGACAACGACAACCGGCACACCGTGCAGCCGCAGGTTTTCGACCTGCTTGACCATGTTGGGCAGCCCAGACCGAAGCGAATCGAGATCCTCCGAGACCAGCCCGTCGGGCAGCGGTTTGCCCGGAACGATTTTGAACTTGCCGCTGTGGGCTTTGAGGGCCCGAACGGTGCAGACCAGAACGGCGGCGTCGGGCTTGAGCCCGCTCTTGCGGCATTTGATATTGAAGAACTTCTCTGCCCCGATGTCCGCGCCGAAGCCGGCCTCGGTGACGACATAATCGAAGTAGCGCAGGCCGATCTCATCGGCCAAAATCGACGAATTGCCGTGGGCGATGTTGGCGAAGGGACCGGCGTGAATCAGCGCGGCCGTGCCCTCCAGGGTCTGCATGACATTGGGCTGAACCGCCTCGGACATGAGAGCGGCCATCGCTCCGGCGCATTGCAGCGCTTCGGCCGTCACGGGCTCGCCATTCCGGCTGCACCCGACGACGATTCGCCCCAGGCGCTGGCGCAGGTCGGAGATGTCTTTCGACAGAGCCAAGATAGCCATCACCTCGGAGGCCACAGCGATGTCAAAACCGCTTTCCCGCGGAACTCCGTTGACCTTGCCGCCGAGACCGATGACAACGTCACGCAGGGCGCGATCCGACACGTCCACCACGCGGGGCCAGGTGATCGAGTAGGGATCGATATTGAGAGGGTTCTTCTGGTGCAGCGAATTGTCAATGAAAGCCGCCAGCAGATTATGCGAGATCGAGACGGCGTGGATGTCGCCGGTCAGATGGAGGTTGAACTCCTCCATGGGAATGACCTGGGAGTAACCGCCGCCGGCCGCTCCGCCCTTGATGCCAAAGGTGGGGCCCATACTGGGCTGGCGGATGGCGCAGGCCGCCGACTTGCCGATCTTGTTCAACGCCATTGAAAGCCCGACCGTGGTCACCGTCTTCCCCTCACCCAGAGGCGTAGGCGTGATGGCGCTGACCAGGATATACTTCCCCTTCGGCTGCCGCTCCTTGAGAAGATTCAGGGAGAGTTTGGCCTTGTATTTCCCGTAGGGTACGAGGTTTTCCTCATCGATCTCATAGCGGGCGCAGACGTCCCGCATGAGCGATGGTTTGGCCGCCTGAGAGATTTCGATGTCGCTGAGCATGATTTCCCGCCTTCTATCGATAGATTGAGCCTCTACAACGCGTCCTTCATATGCACCGTGCCCTCCTGGAACTGAACGGCCTCGCGCGTGGTCTCACGCTGTTCCAGGCGGGGGATGATCACATGCTGCAGGAGTTCCACCGGCTCGCCGTCCTTGTGCCGCTGGATCATGTCCGTGATGAGCCGACACATACGGGGCAGGTCAGGGCAGGTCGTGGTGATCTGGGGCGTGAAAAACCGCCCGACTTCGGCGTTGTTGTTGCCCGCCACTTGGACCCGGCCCGGAACGGGAATACCGTGCTCATGCAGAAGGCCTACGACCAGGCAGGCGATCTGATCATTCACGCAGAAGACCCCGTCGAAATCGGGCAAACGCAGATCGCGCTCGGAAATCTCGTGGGGGGAATCAAAATAGCGTTCATAGGGTTCCGGAAGGTCGGCGCAGAACTGGGAGTAGGCCTGTTCCATGGTACGATAGATGGGATTTCCCCGGGGCCAGAGCGGGTCGCGAACATAGATGATCCGCCGGGCGCCAGCCGCCACCATCTGTTCCAGTGCCAGGTTCACGGCGAGAACGTAGTCCTGAATGACGTAGGGAAGCTGGGAAGCGATCGAGGAGCGATCGAAGAGGATCAGAAGGTGGTTTCGGGAAAGTTTCTGGTAGTGGGAAAGACTCTTCGACTCATGGCGGGAGGGAACGATGATGACGGCCTCCGCCTGCCGCCAGGTGAACTCGCGCACAATCTCGACCTGGCGCTTCCAGTCGTCATAGTCGCAGGCGTGTTCAATGACAATGCCTTCGCGGGAAGCCACGCGTCGGAGTTCGACGATAGCCTGATTGTAAAACTCGGCGTAGAAGGGCACGACCACGCCCCAAAAGCATCTCTGAACCTCGCGCCGGGCGACGAAGGTGCCTTTGCCCTGAATTTTCCGGACAAACCCGTCGGCGGCAAGATCGTTCAGCGCTCGCTTGACGGACTCGCGCGCCACGCCGAGATCGCGCTGCATCTGACGAATAGAAGGCATGCAGTCACCCTCGGTAAGCGTGCCGTCCAGAATGCGCCCACGGTACCACTCATAAATCTGGCGGTATATCGGGAGGGAGGCGTTCTTATCGATTTGGGCGGGCATTTCGCCCTCCCGGGCAGGAGATGGGGCCAGTGCGGCCGATCAGCAGGGCCGGGAAGTCCCAAACCCCTTCTGTGGACACACTACATCTCATCCTGCGAAAGGATCAAGAACAAACAGCACAGCACAGCACTGTTAATTCCGGTGCAGCACAGTTTGGCATCTTCAGTTTGGAGTACTGCCTCTAGCTCGAATCTGTGCTCGTCCTCGAAATCACAACTCCCGACTTTTGAACGCTCTTGGCTACTGGCTGTTGGCTCCCGCCCTTTCCTTCGTAAGATTCAGGAGGCCGCCGGCGAGGAGCATTTCGCGCTGACGGGAGGTGAAGCCGAGATTCATCGTGTAGGATCGCTTACGCGTGGTGTTCTGGACTTGAATAGTCTCGACGCCGTCCCTTAGGGCCTTGGCGAGTTTGGGGATCTCGAGTTCATCGCTCTGGCGGATGTGGTCATAGTCCTTGGGGTCGACGAAGGTCAGCGGTACGATGCCGAAGTTGATGAGGTTGGCCTGGTGGATACGGGCGAAAGATTTGGCCAAGACGGCCTTGAGGCCGAGGTACATGGGAGCCAGGGCGGCGTGTTCGCGGGAGGAGCCTTGTCCATAGTTCTCGCCGCCGACAACGAAACCGCCGCGCTTTTCCTTGGCGCGTTTGGCAAAATCGGCCTCGATAACCGAGAAAACAAACTCGCTGATGGCCGGGATGTTCGATCGGAAGGGTAGAATCTTGGCCCCGGCAGGCATGATGTGATCGGTGGTGATGTTGTCCTCGACCTTGAGCAGGACCTCACCCTTGAGGCTGGGCGCGAGTTTCTTTTTCACCGGCACGGGCTGGATGTTCGGCCCCCGCACGACCTCGACCTTGGCGGGATCCTCGGCCGGGGGCAGGATCATGGAGTCGTCGACGATCAGGTTTTCGGGCATCTGGACGCGGGGGGGACGGCCCAACTCGCGGGGATCGGTGATTCGACCCTTGAGGGCGGAGGCCACGGCGACCTGGGGGCTGCAGAGGTAAACCTCGGCATCCTTGGTTCCGGAGCGTCCGAGAAAGTTGCGATTGAAAGTGCGCAGCGAGGCCGCGCCGCTGGGGGGGGACTGACCCATGCCGATGCAGGGACCGCAGGCCGCTTCAAGAATGCGCACGCCCGCAGCCACGATCGGCTCGAGACCGCCCGCCGCAATCAGGTTCTGCAGGACCTGCTTCGAACCCGGCGCGAGGCTGACCGAGGTTTCGGGGTGAACACGTTTGTTCTTAAGAACGCGGCTGATCATCATCAGATCGTCGAGGGAGGAATTCGTGCAGGAACCGATGCTCACCTGGGCGAGTTTCACGTTCTTCAGCTTGGCCGCCTCGACGACATTGTCGGGGCTGTGGGGGCAGGCCACCAGGGGCTCAAGCGTGGAAAGATCGATCTCGATTTCCTCGTCGTAGGGCGCGTCCGGATCGGCGGCCAAGGGGCGAAACTTGCTGCCACGGTGCTGGAGTTTCATGAACTCTTGGGTCTTCTCGTCGGCGGGGAAAATGCTCGTGGTTGCGCCCAGCTCGGCGCCCATGTTCGTGATGGTGGCCCGCTCGGGCACGCTGAGGGTGGCGACGCCGGGCCCGTGATATTCAATGACGCGGCCGAGTCCGCCCTTGACTTTGAGGCGTCGCAGGACGTCGAGAATCACGTCCTTGGCGCCGACCCAAGGGCTGAGTTTTCCTTCGAGCCAGACGCCGACAACCTTGGGAGAGGCAAGATAAAAGGGACCGCCGCCCATGGCCACAGCCACGTCAAGGCCGCCCGCGCCCATTGCGAGCATGCCGATTCCGCCGGCAGTGGGCGTGTGGCTGTCGCTGCCCAGAAGGGTCATGCCCGGCACGCCGAAGCGTTCGAGATGGACCTGGTGGCAGATGCCGTTGCCGGGCCGGGAGAAGTAGACGCCGTGCTTAGCCGCGACGGACTGGAGGTAGCGGTGGTCGTCGGCGTTTTCAAAGCCGCACTGCAGGGTGTTGTGATCGACGTAGGAGACGGAGAGTTTGGTCTGGACCTTGTCGATACCCAGGCTTTCGAACTGGAGATAGGCCATTGTGCCGGTGGCATCCTGGGTGAGGGTGTGATCGATCCGGATGCCAATTTCGGCGCCGGGAGTGAGTTCTCCCTCCACAAGATGGGCTTTAAGGATTTTGTAGGTGAGGTTTCGAGGCATGAGGGAATGATCTTTCGGCGCGTGAAATCCACGGGCGCACGACCCGGTGGTCAGAGTTCCTCACGTTAGCCACTTCGGGGGAAAAGGTCAAGGCAGAGGAGATACACCTCGATCCTTCACGGGTGAAACGGGGCGGGGCACGGGCG
>JABMPG010000657.1 GCA_013203855.1 bacterium | reverse complement strand
GTTCTCTCCTGGTTCGGGATGCTCGAGAGAGCCAAGAGCATCTGACTGGCCTGGATGTGGCGTTGCTGGAACGGGTGGAGCGGGGGCTTGGGGTCTCCACGACGGATGACGCTGGCGGGGAGTAGTCCCGGGAGCTGTTTTCGCCGGTAGGTCGGGATTGATGCAAGGGGAGGTGTCTGGTAGTGTGTGGGTCAGAGCGGCCGCGGTGAGGGCCTTTGCTAGTCCGCCCTTACAGGGCTATGCCAAAGAGGGTGGCGTTTCCTTGGGCTGGGCTATGCCGCGCTTTCAGCGCTTGAAAACTGAACTCGCTTTGTCCTGAATCTTGCGCGGTCTTGTGTCGTGTTTCCAGCGCTCAGACGGAAATCTCTCGTATGACTCCTGAGTCCTTTTCTGGTCCTTCCCCCAATCGCTCCCCCGAAAAACCTTACGCCAATCCCTATGACAAGCATTGGGACTATCGAGAGGGGCTGCTGGATCTGGGGCCGCGGTTTTTTATGCGGACTCGGCTCATGTTGGGGTTTTTCCCGCCTTCGCCTCGGCGGATTCTGGATGTGGGGTGTGGGGATGGGTATTTTCTGGCGCTGCTGGCGGAACGAGGGATTCGGGCCGACGGGATCGATGGGTCGGCGGACGCGATCGAGCGGTCGAAGCGCCGGCTGGGGGAGCGGGCCGGAGATCTGCGGTGTTGTTTCATTCAGGAATTCAAGCCTGACGAACCCTATGATCTGCTCATGTGCGGCGAGGTGCTGGAGCATATCGAGGACGATGAGGGTTTTCTGAAAGAGATGCACCGGATCGCCGCTCCGGACGCGACGCTGGTCCTGACGGTGCCGGTGGATATGTCGCTGTGGAGCGAGGCGGACGCCGCCGCTGGGCATTTCCGGCGCTATACGAAGGACGAGATTTTCGGCAAGCTCCGGCGCGCCGGTTTCGAGCCCGAGGAGCACGTGATCTGGGGCTTTCCGCTGACGCGGTGGATGTCGCCTCGCATCCGGAAACAGCAGACGGCCATGATCCGGGAGTCCGCTGCGGGGCAGGGCGCGAGGAAGAGCTTCCTGAAGCGTCACAAGACCCTCCTGCGGCCGATCAAGTACGTCTTCCTTCTCGACCATCTTTTCAACTGGACCGGGCGCGGCGTGGATATCGTGGTGAGGGCGCGAGCGAAGTAGCCAGTAGTTCGAGCCGGACCCGCGGCCGGTGTTCTCAGGTGTCGTTGTGGTTTTTTCCGGTTGCCTGTGTCTCTCCCCAAAGGCATCTTCCGGCTATTCCTGCATTCTCAAATCTGCGCCAGTCGGCCTGCCTCGATCCGGAATTTTCGCACCCGTCCCATGTCGAAGAAGGCGTCTTCTCCGGTGGCGGGTTCGTTCTGCTTTTCTTTGAAGAAGGCGGGGCGGCCGAGGTGGATCATCTGGAGCATGAGGTCGTAGTAGTCTTCCTTGGCCTGCCAGAGGACCTTTGCGCCGCGGAGCATGTCGGGGCGGTTCTGGTTGAAGAACCGCCGCGCGGTTCGGGCGCGGTCCGGGTCCTCGAGGTTGGTGTAGATATCCCGCCACTTCTGCCAGAGGTCGGACCGGTCGGCGAAACGCTGGATGGAGCGATAGACGCGGGTTTCGTAGTCGGGCCGCCTGAGAAGGCGGGCGAGCAGGGCGTCGGGGTGGAGGAGAGTGCCGACGATTTCGATGGCCGTAGCGGTGTCGCCGAGGTTTTCGATGACCTCGTTATACCATTCGTGGAGTTTTTCGCGCAGTTGAACGCTGCGAACGGTATGGGAGTTTTCCACATCGTCGAGAAGGATAAGCGTGGGGCGCCATGAGCGATAGGAGATGCCGCGCAGCTCGGACCCGGCGGAGAAGACGTCGATCTGGACTTCGTTCAGGGCGATGCCGTCGGAGGACCAGCGTTCCCGGTCGGATTTGGCGGTCTCGCCAGGATAGAATTCGCGAAGGAGGGCGTTGGCGACGAGTTCGGTCTTGATGTTTCGCAGGCGCTGACGGGCCTGCTTGAGGGTGGCCGAGACGAGGACCATGTAGCGCTCGTGGCGATAGAGGGTGGCGTGCAGGGGAAAGATGAGACTTTTGAAAGTGGATTTGGCGGCTCCGCGAGGCGCGGCGATGGCCAGGCGGCGCGGCGACCGGGTCGCGAGAGGACCGGCGGCGAGGGCGCGGTTCTGGATCTCGAACAGGTCGCGGTGCATGGGTCCGCAGGTCCGGGTGAGGAGATGGTCAAAGAAAGCATAGGCGAAAAGTCGGATATCTCGCTCACAACGTGTCCGCATCATCGTCCTCAGTGTCGCTGTCGTCTCCGTCCTGCTCAAGTTTCTGAAGAATTGCAGAAATGGGGTATCCCCTTAAGTGATGTTGATACTACATCTTGTATCCTTGGGGTTTTGGCCCTCGGCAGTGCGCCACGATATCCTTGTAAGGCACGGCTTCGGCGGCCACGGCCTGCTGG
>JABMPG010000656.1 GCA_013203855.1 bacterium | reverse complement strand
TTTCCAACCAGCAGATTATTCTGGCCCAGACCCACCCGTCCTTGCCATCCTTTTCCCGAGCGCGAGGCCTCCCGACGATTCTTGCAAACACTTCCCGAATCCTTTACTTTGATCCGGTGACGGACCGAGATCCGGAGACTCCTGTCTGAAAGAAGAATGCCATGAAGCGCGTGGACAATCGCGAGCCGGACCAGATGCGGGAAGTGAAGATCACCCCCAACCCGCTGCGCCATGCCGAGGGCTCGGCCCTGATCGAGATCGGATTCACCAAGGTGCTCTGCGCGGCTACCATACAGGATCGCGTGCCGGGCCATAAGATGGGAAGCGGCACGGGATGGCTCACGGCCGAGTACGCCATGCTGCCGCGCTCGTCCGCCGATCGGATCACGCGTGACGGCATGCGGGGCAAAGTTGCCAGCCGCAGTACGGAAATTCAAAGGCTCATCGGCCGAGCCCTGCGATCGGTCTTCCGGCTCGACAAGTTCGGCGAGCGGACCATGATCATTGACTGCGACGTGATCGAAGCCGATGGCGGCACCCGCACGGCCTCGATCACCGGCGGATTCGTCGCCCTTGCCCTGGCGATCCGAAAACTGCGCCAGCAGCAGAAGATCGGAGCGAACCTCATCACCGACTTCCTCGCCGCCTCCAGCGTCGGCATCGTCGAGGGCCAGCCCGTCCTCGACCTGTGCTATCTCGAAGACGCCCAAGCCGACGTGGACATGAACGTGGCGTGCACCGGCGCGGGGCACTTCATCGAAATCCAGGGCACTGCCGAGACCGCCCCCTTCTCCCGCAGCCAGAACGACGCCATGCTCAACATGGCCGAGGCAGGTTGCAGGCATCTCGTTCAGATCCAGAAGGAAATCCTCGGAATCGACACCTTCGAACCGGCGTAGGAAGAGTTCGAAGTTCATCAAGGTTGACAGATAAGAGTCGGCAGTCGGCGGTTTGCAGTTCGTGGTTCGGGGCTACGTCTGGGGTCTGGAGTCGGGTGTCTTGGGTTTCCCACTTCTCAACAGTGCCTGTGTGATGGAAACCAACAGGCGCTGCATGTGCCGTTTCATCCCTCAGCGCGCTTCAGCACGCTCCCCCTTCGCACCTGGCTTCAGCCGGGCTTGACGACGAGGAGCCGCTCCGGGAAAGCGGAATCGCAGAAGTTCTGTCCGGTGAGAGAGGTAGCCTATGCGGCGTCTGATGGGGTGGCCGAACCGGATCCTGCCTTTTCTCCTTCTCGCTCTCATGCCCCACGCCTCACACGCGGGCTTCATCGAGGACAAAGACGGCCGGACCATCATCCACGTCACCGTCTTCAACCTTCCCGACCCGGTCAACACCGACGCCTTCAACCGGGCCGAAGTGGCGGCCGTACGCACCTTTGAAGAACGTTTCCCCGATACTATAGCCAGCAAGTACAGCGACGAATACAAGGCCCATCCCGAGATCTTCGGCGAGCACGACTGGGATAACGTCGAGATCAGCCTCGAGAAATTCTCCGGTATTCGAGTCGAAGGAGTCGAGGTCGACCTCTTGGCCATCGCGGGCGGCCTCGCCCCCGACGTTCTGTACATCAATTTCCGCAAGTCCGACAACTACATCCGCAACAACTTCCTCTATCCACTCGACAAGCCCGAGGACAATTACCTGACGGGGATGACCGAGGAAGAGGTCGCTTTCCGCATCCATCCCAGGATCTGGCCCGTGATTGATCGCAAGGGCCCCCGGGGCGAAAAGCACGTCTGGGCGCTGCCCTATGGCGGAGCGATCGGAAAAGTTCTCCTGTACCGCAAGGATCTCTTCGACGCGAAAGGCTTGACCTATCCCACCGCCGACTGGACCTGGGACGATCTGCTTGGCGCTGCTCGAACGCTGACCGATCCCCGGCGGGGCGTCTCCGGAATGCTGTTTGTCCGGGGCAAGGACGAGAGTTACCACTGGGTCACCTTTCTCTGGTCGGCGGGCGGCGAGGTGATGACCTACGACGAGGAGACCGACCAATGGCGCTGCGTCTTCGACTCTCCCGAGGCGGCCGTCGCCCTCGACTTCTACATCCAGATCTCCGCCGAAAAATGGACCGACGAGGAAGGCCGGATCCGACGAGGCTATTCTTCCAAGGATGCCCCCGACTCTTATCAGAAATGGGAGCGGGGAGAAATCGCCATGATGCTCGGCTACATGGACGAGAAGGTGTTCTCCCGCATCAATCCCGAAGTGACCGGAATCGCGCCCGTGCCGCTCGGGCCGACGGGGATGCGCGGCTCGGAACTCAACAGCCGCATGATGGGGCTCTTCTCCGACATCGAGCAGCCTGCCGTGCGAGACGCGGCGTGGGAGTACATGCGCTTCTATGAAAGCGAGCCGGCTGTCCGGATCAAGACGCGCGTCATGGTCGAGGGCGGCCTCGGGCGTTTCGTGAATCCTCGATACCTGCGCCTCTTCGGCTATCCCGAGATCGAACGCCTGTCGCCCAAAGGCTGGGCGGACATCTTCGAGACGGCCATCGCCAACAGCCGTCCCGAGCCCTATGGCAAGAACAGCAACATCGCCTACGACATGATGACCTTCCCGATTCAGAAAGCCGAGCAGATGGCCATCAACGGCGAACTGCCCGAGGACCGGCAGGAACGCCTCGATGTTCTTCAGCAACTGCTCGTCGACGGCTGCCGCCGAGCCAACGCCGAGATGATCGGTATTGTCCCGCCTCGCGAGCAACTGAAACGCCGGATCACGGCCATCCTTGTCCTCATCGCAATCGCGATTACCTTTGGCCTTGTTTTCAAGAAAGTCTCCAAGGATTTCGCGCCGCCATCCGAAGGTCTCGCAAAGAAGACCTGGGCCTTTCGCCGCTATGCCTGGGCTTACGTCCTCCTCCTGCCGGCGGCGCTGACCATTCTCCTCTGGCAGTACGCGCCGCTGGTACAGGGCTCAGTGATGGCGTTTTTCGACTATAGAATTCTCGGCGACTCGACCTGGGTGGGCGTGGACAACTTCGGCGATCTGCTCTACGACGGTTACTGGTGGCGCTCCGTTTGGAATTCCATGCGCTACAGTTTCCTCATCCTCGCGTTGACCTTTCTGCCTCCTATCATCCTGGCGATCCTTTTGCAGGAGGTTCCACGAGGCAGGCTCCTCTTCCGGACGATCTACTATCTCCCCGCCGTCATCACCGGCCTCGTGACGGTTCTCATGTGGAAGCAGTTCTACGAAC
>JABMPG010000655.1 GCA_013203855.1 bacterium | reverse complement strand
TCGTGAACCAGGCCGATCACGTCGCCGAGAAAGGGGCCAAGGGCTTTTCGTGCTGGACGCAGTTCGTGGCCATGCTGTTTTGCCACCTTGGCCGGGCCGACACGCTGCGCGAGATCTGCCTCAACCTCAATCCCGGCGCCATCGTCGCCTTCGACCGCGCCTACAACGATTACCAGCTCTTCGCCAAGTGCACGAGCGAGGGCGTTTACTTCGTGACGCGGATGAAATCGAACGCCGACTACGAAATCGTGGAAAGGCGGGACCAGAACCCCGAAAGGCCCGATTTCAACCTCTCAAGACCCAAAACCCTCAGAAAATCCCGAGGCCCGAATAGGTGACAGAATTATCTTGGACATCTATGATTCGGCCTATCTGATACTCGCCCGCATGCGCGGGAGATGGTTCCGCACCAGATTGAAATGGAGTCTCGGGCGGGGAAAAGGTAAAACAGATTTGTACTGTTTATCCGGTTTCTGCCGGAATCTGATGAATTCAGGAGCGAAAATGAAACAGATCCTCGTCGGAGTCCTGCTCATGATGACCACTTTCACCGGTTGGACCCAGGACGCGGCCGCGCCTCCGCACCTGAACACTCCTGCGGACAGCGCCGCTACGGTGTCGCCCTTCCCCCGCTTTTTCTGGGAAGCCCTGCCGGGCACCCTCGATTACCAGAGTCCGATCTCCTATGACATCGAGCTCGCGCGAGACACGGACTTCGGCGATGTGGCCGACCGCGATCGAGTGAACCTTGCCCGCTATGTCGTCGACCGACCGCTCGAGCCCGGGGACTATTTCTGGCGGGTGCGTGCGGTGTCGCCCGACGGCAAGCCCCAGGCCTGGAGCGAGGCTCGGGCCCTGAAGATCACCCCCTGTGACGAGACGATCCGCGTTGACCTGAAAGGCTCGGGAGAAGCCCTGCCCGCCCTGCGCGCGGCGCTGGCCAGGGCGAGCGAACTCAGCCGGTCCGGCCGGTCCGTCCGGGTCGAGGTTCCCAAGGGCAATTACTCCCTCACGCCCGACACGCCCCAAGAGAAGGAATGCTTCCTCTTGCGGGATGTCTCCAATATCATCGTCGATTTCGGTGGCTCCTATTTCGGCGTCAAGCGCTGGGGCGCGGCCTTTACCCGATCCTACAAATGCCGCGACATCGCCTATATGAACGCGATGGTCGACTGGGATGAGGAAATTCCCTTCACGGAGGGGATCGTCACGGCCAAGGACCCCGAGACCGAGAAAATCACCATCCGCATCGAGCCCGGCTTCCCCGAGTTCGACGCGCCTCATTTCGTGCGCGGGGACGGTTTCGGGCTTGTCCTCCATCCCACGATTCCCGGCCGAATGAAAGCGGGCACCCCGATCCACTTCGGTTTTGACAAGAAGGCGACCGTCAAGAAGGGGGATCGGCTCTGGGAACTCCAGATGCACGGGAAGGACAAGACCCAGTACTTCGACATCGGCGACCGTTTCGTCAAGTTCGCGCGCTCCGACGGCGGCCAGAGCCTGTGCGACAGCCATGAATGCGAGCGTGTCTCCTACTATGGCATCACCAGTTACACCACCGGCGGAGGCGGCCACTATGCGGCTTTCTACGATACGGAAATGGCGATCCTGCACTGCCGGGAACTCATCAAGGAAGGCCGCTGGTATGGAGGCAACGCCGACGGCATCCATGCCAAGGGCCACCGGGTCGGGCCCTGGGTCGAGGATCTCGTAGTGGATGGCGTGGGCGACGACAGCATCGCCTTCTACACTCGTCCCTCGAAAATCCATGCCGCCCACGTTGACGGCAACCCGCGCGTCTTTCTGTTTTACGAGGATTCCTTCAATCTCGAAGCAGGCGACGAGGTGGTCTTCTTCAATCCCCGCGAAGGGATCTTTTTCGCCGAGGCGACTGTCCGCGAATCGACGCCCGAAGGCGAGTATCACCGCGTCACGTTCGATCGCGATCTTCCGATGCCGGAGGAAATCGGGCCGGACCTGCAGAAGACCGACCAGGTGTGGAATCGCAGCAAGACCTGCGGCGATTTCATGATCCGCGACTGCCGCCTGACGAACGTGCGGCGCTTCGGAGCCGTCTTCCGTGCCCTGCGAGGCGTCCTGGAGAACAACTACATGGAGGCCACGAGTTCGAGCGGAATTCTATCCCTGAACGAGCCCTGGTATCCAAACGGTCCCATGTCCTCGGAAATCCTGATCCAGAACAACACCTTCAAAAACAACTGCCTCGACCAGTCTCTGCCCTTCGGCTCCATCGCTTTCTTCCTGCGTAAGTATCCCCACGATCAGGCGGTAGGGCGCGGCACCTACAATATCCTGATCCGGAACAACACCATCATCGACTGGCAAAAACACGCTATCCAGATTTCCGGCGCTGAAAACGTAACCGTCGAGAACAACAAGATCCTTTCCGAAAAGGAGCCCTTCATTCACGACGGCAACGTGGCGATCCGGGTTCATAATTCGAAGGGCATCACGTTCAAGGGAAACACCCTCCGCGACAACCGGATGATCTACGAACCCAGTTCGATCACGGAAACGGAAAACTTCACGGCCGATTTCTGATCCAAAGGCGGGGCGTGGGATAGCCTTCAACGGATCAACGAAACAGGTGACACAAAGCAACTAAGGGACGATGTCACCCTCGGCTGTGCGACATGCAGTCATGCCCCGCAACCGTGTAGCGGTTCGATAATCAGTCCGGACGGTACCCCCCCAACGGACTACTCCCCATGCTTGATCAGCGATTGGTGGAATCCCACCTCCAAACTCTTGCGGCGATGATGTTTCTCCCGCACCGACTCAAACGCCAGCCTCTCTCTTTTTCCTGTTCATTTCATCGGACCTTGTGTTAAATAAACCCACGATCAAACGAGCTGTTTCTGGAAATCCGATCGGGCGATTCTCCCCCGGCTTTTCAACTACGGGTCCGGGCGACGCCCATTCATTCAGGAGGTGGAAAATGGCGACGCGCGACCTGGTGGACAAGGCGATCGAAATGGAGAAGATGGCCCGCGACTATTACCGGGAGGCGGGCCGGAAGTCCATTCAGCAATACGTCGGCCCCGCTCTCAAACATATGGCCCGGGAAGAGCAGAACCACATGGAACTCCTTATGGACTACCGCGAAACCATGGGCACCGACCGGCAGGTGAAGCTGCCTCCAGCCGGCGAGTACGACGACACTTGGCGACGCTTCACCGATGCCCTCGAAGAGGTCCGAGATGGAATCCTGCCGCACACCGACGAGGTCACCGTCGTCCAGCGCGCCATTGGCCTCGAGGAGCAGGGCCTGGTGCTCTACAGTGAAGCGATGAAACAGTCTGACTCGGAAACAGGCCGCAAAATCTTCGCCTTTCTCACCGACCAGGAGAACCGGCACCGAGCCTACCTCGAGGACCTGCTCGGGCGCCTCCTTGTCCTGACCGAGGAGCCGCCGGAAACCCGGCCCCAACTCTGATCTATCTCCCTGAAATTGAGGATACTACGATGGCCTCCAAGCCTGACTCGGCCCATCCCTTCAGCGATACGCCCTCCATCACGATCGACGGCAACGCCGCCGCCGCCCGCGTCGCCTATCTCAACAGCGAGGTGATCGCCCTCTATCCCATCACGCCTTCTTCCCCCATGGGAGAGGACGCCGACTCGGCCGCCTCCAAGGGCATGACCAATCTGTTCGGCGGCGTCCCCGCCATCTCCGAACTGCAATCCGAGGCCGGAGCGGCCGGAGCGATCCACGGCGCTCTCACCGCCGGCGCGCAGGCTGCCACCTTCACCGCCTCTCAGGGCCTTCTCCTCATGATCCCCAACATGTACAAGATCGCCGGCGAGCTCACCCCGACTGTCTTTCACGTGTCGGCCCGCGCTCTATCGTGCCAGGCTCTATCCATATTCGGCGATCACGGCGACGTCATGGCCGTCCGGGGCACCGGGTTCGGGCTGTGCGCTTCGGCCAACCCCCAAGAGGTGATGGATCTCGCGGCGATCTGCGTTAGAACGTCCCTGAAATCCCGCGTGCCATTCGTCCACTTCTTTGACGGCTTTCGAACCAGTCACGAAATCCGAAAACTCCACGACCTCCCTGAGGAGTTCTTCCGCCAATTCATCGACCCACGAGACGTCTACGCTTGCCGGGAAAGAGCCCTCGACCCGCGCCACGCCGACCTGCGCGGAACTGCCGAGAATCCCGATCTCTATTTCCAGGGACGCGAAGCCGTCAATCCGTTCTATGACTCCGCCACGAACACCTTCGAAACCGCCTGCGAGCGTTTCTTTGAACTCACCGGAAGACGCTATACCGCATTCGATTACGTCGGACCCGCCGATGCCGAGGACGTTTTGATTCTGATGGGTTCCGGCGCGGACACGGTCGAGTGCGCTCTGCGGATTCTGAATGAAGAGGAAGGACGCGGCTGCGGGCTGCTCAAGGTGAGACTCTATCGTCCCTTCGATCCGATCCGACTGGTCAAGGCCTTGCCTCGGTCCGTTCGCCGAATCGCCGTTCTGGACCGCTCCAAGGAACCGGGCTCCCCCGGCGAACCTCTCTACCTCGACGTCCAGACCGCGTTCTCACAGGCCCTGCAACACATGGCCGGCTTCCCGAGCCTGCCCGAGATGCCGGTCGTCATCGGCGGACGCTTCGGGCTCGGCTCCAAGGAATTCACACCCGGAATGGTCCGGGCCATTTTCAACCACCTGAGAGAAATGGGAACCCCCGGTAAACGGCGCTGGACCGGGTTCACCGTCGGCATTCACGACGACGTGACGGGACGATCCCTCGAATACAAGCCGATGGACGCCGAAAACGCCGACGCCTTCCGGGGCAAGTTTTTTGGACTCGGCGCCGACGGCACGGTCGGTGCCAACAAAAACAGCATCAAGATCATCGGCGATGGGACCAGCCTGTACGCCCAGGGATATTTCGTCTATGACTCGAAAAAAGCTGGAGCCATCACGATCAGCCATCTCCGCTTCAGCAAGAACCCGATCACGCACACCTATCTCATCGAAAGACCCAGTTTCGTCGCCGTGCACAACTGGTCTTTTGTCGGACGTTACGACATTCTCCAAGGCATGGAGGAAGGCGGCACGCTGCTCCTGAATCTTCCCTGTCCGCCAGAAGAAGTCTTCTCGCGCATGCCCTTCGAAATGCAGCAGCAGATCATCGACCTGAAGCTGAAGGTATGGGGCCTCGACGCGACCGCTATCGCCGAAGAGGTTGGCCTCCGGGGCCGGATCAATATCGCGATGCAGACCGCCTTCTTCCTGGTATCCGAAGTGCTGCCCCGAAACGTGTTCACCGAGGCGATTCGCAAGACCATCCAGAAGACCTATGGCGGCAAGGGGAGCGATGTCGTGGACCGCAATGTTCGCGCCCTGTACCTCGCCCTCGACCGAGTTGTGCAAGTCCCCATTCCCGAGGAGCCTGTCAAGACCGAGGCCCGGCCCGCGGTTTTCGAGTACGACAAATCGAGCCCTCACGCCGAATTCGTCGAGAATATCGTGCTCCCGGTTCTAGTGAATACCGGCGACAACGTCCCCGTGAGCGCCATGCCGGTGAACGGGGCCGTCCCCCTCTGCAGCTCCGAACTGGGACGTCCGAACATCGCGATTCACCTGCCCGAGTGGGACCCGAGCGTCTGCATCCAGTGCAACCTGTGCAGTTTCGTCTGCCCTCATTCGACGATCCGGCCAAACCTCATTGCGGAGGAGACACTCGCGGATATGCCGATCGCGCCGGACGATTTCAAGACGGCCCCGGCCAAGGGCTACAAGACCGAGAAGCCGACTCGTTTCCGTGTGCAGGTCGTCCCGGACGAATGCACCGGATGCGGGGCCTGCGCCGAGGTTTGCCCCGGGAAAGAACGCGATCCGCAAACCAAGAAACCGACCGGCCATCGCGCCCTCACGATGCGGCTTAAGGAACGGATTCAGCCCGCCCTGCGCCGGTCCTGGGATCTCTTCAAATCCCTGCCTCTCCCGGACCCGTCGATGCTCAATCTGGATCGTTTCAAGGACGTCGAGTTCCTGCCGGCGCATTTCGAGTTCGCCTCCGCCTGCGCGGGTTGCGGCGAAACGCCCTACATCCGCCTCATCACCCAACTCTACGGCGATCATCTCTACATCGCCAACGCCACGGGATGCTCGTCGATCTATGGCGGCACTATGCCCGTCGTCCCCTATCGCAAGAACCAAAGGGGCGAAGGCGTGGCATGGCAGTCCTCGCTCTTCGAGGACAACGCCGAATTCGGCCTGGGAATGAGACTCGCATCGGATCAGCTCGGGAAGAGCGCGTTGCTGGTTCTGGACCGCGCCCGCGCCCTGCTCCAGGAAACAAATCAGCACGGCGAACTCCTCGAAGCCCTGAAGCGAATTGCCCAACCTTCCTCCCTCTCCGGCGCCGATCTTCACGAGGCCGCGCTTAGGGCGAAAGCGCTTCTGGATCGGGTTCTGAAAGGCCGGCCCTCAGACCACCTCTTCCCCGTTCTCTCGACCCTCCGCAGCCTCAGCAGCCATCTTCTGGAAAAGATGGTCTGGATCGTCGGAGGTGACGGCTGGGCCTACGACATCGGCTATGGCGGCGTGGATCACGTTCTGGCCAACGGCGCGAACGTCAATCTTCTCGTCCTTGACACACAGGTCTACTCCAACACGGGCGGCCAGTGCTCGAAAGCGCCCCCCATGGGCGCAATCGCGAAATTCGCCGCCGCCGGGAAACGCGCCCCGAAAAAGG
>JABMPG010000654.1 GCA_013203855.1 bacterium | reverse complement strand
CAGCAAAAGAGGCCGTAGTACCACAAGCCCGTCCGAGAGGACTTCCCTCGACCGGAACAACCATTTCACGGACCGCCACGGGGCGTTGTGGGCCCGCACGGGCGCGCAGCATACCACATCAAAATCGTTGGCCAACCGCGAGGCAAGTTGCTGGGGTCGTTGCCACGAAACGTCCCATTCGATGAAGGACAGCATGGCTATCCAGCGGCGGCCCGAGACCGGACCGGCCAGGGGAAGGCTTCGGAAGAGAATGCCAAGAGCCAGAACGGGCAGACCCCAGCACAAAGCCCGGGCCAGAACCAGACTATGAACGATCAGCGCGGGAAAGAGGTGGATGAAGCGAAGCATCGGATCCTTGAGCGTGTCAGAACACGCGCCTCGCTGAAGATGCGCGGCTGGTTCACTTTAGGTTTCCACCCGGAGTACCGCAATTGAAAAGGGGGATTCCAGATGATAAAGCCATGAGTTTTTCAAAGGCTGATGATGCCCTGCGTCTCGTGAGAGAGTTCGAAGTCTGAGATTCTGAGTTGGAGGTTTGGGATTCGGATTGTAGAACGCTTTTGAGCTCGGGTACAATCCTTCGGGTAGAATCGTTTCAGCAGGATGGCGGACGGGCATAGCGGGGACAGCCCTGGGTGAGAGCAGTGTCGTGGGTCTGGCGTCTTCGGGTTTCAGTGGATATCAGACAGTGAAGGGGGCAGGGATGAAAATGACCATGAGAGTTTTTCCCGCGACGGATCCTCTTGCCGCATTGATACTGATTGGCGTCCTGGCATTCGCGGGATGCAGCCGGGACAGGTACCAGAAAGAGACAACGTCTGGTGAAATCTATGTCCAGATGAACGCACCCATAACCCTCTGGGAGACCGATCTGCCCATCGTAAGACCCGTCGTATTGAAAAATATGTATCACCGGATCGTTCGAAGGGGATGGAATACCTACGTTTTCGAGAGGGTGGCGTGGTGGCGGACCGAGGCGAAAAGCAAATGGGTCCCGGAATTCACGGTGAAGAAGTCCAGCGCCGTGCCAGGCGACTTGGACCTGGTGACGGTTTACGCTCCAGAGGCCACCGAAGGCGTGGACTACCGCAAATGTCCGATCAAGGCCTATCCGCTTCCCCGCCCGGTTCCGTCCTATTTTCATCGCATGGAAGATTCGCGCGTCAGGGAGTATTTCCGTCTCACCTACACTCTCCGCCAGATCGAGATATCTCGAAACAGTTCAAGTGACTCGAAGTCCGAGGAGAGCCCTGCGCCCGTGAGATCGGCCCTTCTCCCTCTGGCCCAGGGCTTGGTCGCCGATGCGCCCGAGGATCCTTGGCGTCAAATCTTCTACTGGGACGCCCTTGTTGCTAACGGGGGCACGGACACTCTCCGGAGCGAGATGGAACAGTGGCGCCCCCGGTTCCAGGAGCAGATGGTCCTGCGCGACCTTCTGCCGCGCTTCGATGCGGCGCTTCACTCACTGGAGTTAAGCGATTCGGGGCGCAACGCTCAGGATCTTCTGGAGTTCCTGATCGTTCCGAGTTCGGAACTGAGCCTGCCAGACCGCTTCAGCGCGCTTCCCCGGCTTCTGGAGTATGAGGAATGCGCGCAGCCGTGGCGGCCGATCAGCGGCTATAAGCCACTCTATTTCGCTATTCAGGTAAGCGCGAAAGTGTTCCGGACGGGCGCGGCGATGTTTCTCCTTCAGGGAGACCGCGCGAAGGCGCTGGAGACGGCCTCGGCGATTCATCACATGGGCCAGATGATGAGGGGCACACTGATCGAGGAACTGCTCGGCTGCGCGGTACGAGCCATCGGCACCGGCGGGCTGGAACTCTGCGTGCTGGACGGTTGCGAGACTCCGGAAGAGGTCGAGGCGGCGTGGGAGAAACTGGAATGGCTGAACGAGAGGGAGAGACCGCGGACCAGGAGCGAGCTTCTGGCGCTCCAGCCCGCTGCTTTCTATTTCAGTGAGGAGGAACGGCCGAAGAATCCTTATCTGCTAGCCAGCATTGACGAGGTGCTGAACCGGCAGGGCGTCGCCGCCGCCCTGTTCCAACTGGTTCGCATGGCCGCGTCGGGGCGCCATCGTTTTCTCAGCGCCGGATCGTTTCCGAGGGTCGAAGGCGAGTTCGATCTTTTGCCGTCCGGTGTGCCGCCTCGCGATCCGTTCAGCGACGGGAACCTGCGCTTCGCGGAGACCTCGAAGGGGCTTCTCTGCTGGAGCGTCGGTCCGGACCGGAGTAATGACGATGGCGCGGTTCATTACGACCCGACCAATGGGGTCCGGAGCGCGGGTGACGTGATCCTGGAGACGCCTCGCGAGCGGAAGTATCCCTTTCCGCGGGAGGGCGTCCACGCCTCCGACCGGGAGGACCTTCTGCGCCAATTCCCCAACGGTCTACCGGCCGACATCTATGCCGACACGAGGGGCAGGCCTCTTGGCGTTACGAATACGTCGCCGGTGCTTGTCTATAGCTACGGTCCCGACACGGACGAAAGCATCGCCCGCGAGACAGGAGATGACTACCCGTCCGAGGTGATGTATGACCCGACCAACGGATTGACCTCCAACGGGGACATGTTCTTCGCCGTTCCGACGCCATGAGAGCCTACGACGTCAGCGAGTAACCCAAAGGATTTCCCAAGCCTTCAGTCAAACTGTAAGAACCGGCAAGAACCGCGGCCGGAACCCGAGCCATGACTGCGTTCCTGAGATACTACCGACAGACGTCATTTCCAGATCTCCCCTCGGGATCATTCTCGCCCTGTAATTGGGCCCTTTTCGCCTTGGACGCGTTCTTGCGCCGGCTATCCTCCAACCTGCTGGCTGCTTGCCACCCACTACTGGCTTCTTCCACATGGCTCCTGGCGACTCCCGTCTCTACCGCGACTTCGGCTCCCCTCACCGATGAGGACCGGTGGGTGCGGGCGGCTCAGCGGGGAAATCTGGATGCTTTTGAACTGTTGGTGTTGCGGTATCAGGCGACGGTGGTGACGACGGCCTATCATTTTCTGCATGACGAGGCGGAGGCGGATGACGTTTCTCAAGAAGTGTGGATTCGGGTCTATCGCTCGCTGCCCCGGTTCAGATTCCAATCGCGTTTCTCGACATGGCTGTATCGGATCACGGTCAATCAGGCGATGACGGCTATGAAGAAGGGATCGCGGCGGGCCGGGACGCGTCGTCAGGACGTGGCGCTCGATGATGAGGAGACGTTTTTCGACCTGCCGGATGAAAAGGCGGGTCCGCTTCGGATCCTGGAAGGGCGGGAGGCCGAGGGCGCTTTCCGCGAGGCGCTAGACCGGCTGCCACCCCAACAGCGCGCGGCGGTTGTCCTCGTCCTGCTCGAAGGGCTGCCCCATCGGGAGGCGGCCGAGGTGATGGGGGTGGCGGAAAAAACCGTGTCGTGGCATGTTTTCAAGGCGCGGGAACGGCTGATGGAAGAACTGCGGGAGCATCTGTGAGGGCGACCATGCGCTTCAAGAGAATCGAGTCCGAGACGGGACGGGAAGACGTTCAGGATCGCCAGATCCAGGAAGAGCGGCATCACGCCGAGCAGGAGGAAGAGGCGGAGCGTCTTTCCCATCGCCCGTCTAAGTCAAGCCTGCCGATCGAGTGGAAACACCTGTCGCGTTTCGTGGAGTCGGAGCGTTCGGTCACGGTATCGCGGACATACCTGGCGGGGTTTTGGGAGCGGTTTTGGCCGCGACTGCATCGGGCGATCCGGCAGGAGGAACTGGTGCGGGAGTACCTGCGCGAGACCTTCTGGAGGCGCTGGGCGCTGCGGGCGGTCGCCATCGCTATCCTTGTCGCGCTGGCGCTGGGGATGTATCTCCTCCACGAGGACAACCAGCGCCTGAAAAGGCAGATGGACCAGTTGGAGCAAACAGTTCGAGGGGCGAGGTGACGCCCGGCGGAACTATTTTTCGACCGGCACGACGATGCCGCGCATGATGACGTTCTGGCAGAAGGCGAAGACCACGAATGTCGGGATGGCGGCGATGATGAGGGAGGCGAAGATAATGCCGGTTCCGCTTCGCTGCTGGAGCTGATAGAGCCACGGCATGAGGGTCCACATTTTCTCGTCCTGACAGATGAGCAGGGCCATGATGAAATTCGAGTAGGCGATGGTGAAGGCTTGCAGGGCGATGACGGCGAGGATCGGTTTGCTCAGGCTCATGGTGATCTGCCAGAAGATGCGGAACTCCCCCGCGCCATCGATGGCCGCGCTTTCGTAGAGTTCGCGTGGCAGCGAATCGAAGAAGCCCTTGAGCAGGAAGATGGAATACCCGTGGGCCAGACCGGGCAGGACGAGCGCCCAGAAGGAGTTGAGCATGTCGAAGCGGCGGAGCATGAGGAAGACTGGAATCTGAGTGACCATGGGCGGGAAGGCCATGGTGAGCATGAGAAAGAGGAGCACCTTGTAGGTCGAGGGCGTACGGTAGCGGCTCAGGGCATAGGCGGCCAGCGGGTTGACGATGAGGGCGGCGAGGATCGCGAGCGCACAGTAGATCACCGTGTTCAGAACGCCGCGCCCGTGCAGGCCGATATAGTCCAGGACGGTGAGATAGTTGCGGCGCGCGAATTCCCACCGCAGCCATGCCTTTTTCTTCTCGAAATCCAGGAAATGCGCGTCCAGCTGGGGCGGCAGGATCGCCATCCAGTCTGAGAACTCGGTCCCGAGATCTCCGTTCATGGCGGCAATGCTGCCGTAGCGTTTCTTGAGGTAATCGCGGAACTGGAAGTCGAGGCTTTCGACGCGTAGCATCTTGACCGGAATCCGGTGCAGCGTGCCGTCTTCGGGGTCCTGCCACCCTTGCAGGAAGGCATCCCAGTCCGACATGCGAATGCCTTCGCGCGGCGGCTCGGTGAAAAGCGGGATATCACCGAACGAAGCGAAGTCCGTTTCATAATCGCGATTGTAGGCCTCGATACGGCGGTACTTCGCCTCGAGAAAGCGCTGATAGGGGCCCACGGCTTGGGTGTCCGCGCGAATCCAGAGGAGGTTGAGGATGGAGCGAACGAAGATCTCCCAGTCCTTGCGTTCGGCTTCGGTACGCCGGGGGCCCGAGGGTAGCCGCGCATCGAGATGGACTTCGTCCCACGAAGCGTATTGCGTGTCGTGGGCTGCGTTGTAGGCGCCGATGTCGCGCGTGTACTGGGTTTTGAGGAGAGCGGTTTTGAAAAAACCCTCGACGCTGAAGTAGTAGCGTTTCTCGAATGGCTGTTGCGCTTTGAAGTCGCGATACTCAAGGGCAAAGGCGTCGAATTCGGGAGCGTTTCGGCGGAGGAGATAGTTGCGGGGGAGGACAAAGAACGCGTTCCAGTTGACGAATTCGGTGCGGAGATCGGCATTGAGGCGGGCGATATCGCCTTCATAACGATCGAGCAGGAGGCCCTTAAACCGGCGGAGGTTGTGAGGCACGACGCCTCGCGAGATCGGCGCTTGGAGATATCCGATACCGTAGGCGTGATCCGGGGGATGAGTTTCGCTCAGGAAGTCCCGCCATGCCGACACGAGCGCCGCGTTGGGCGTCGTCGGAGGCTCAAGGGTCTGATAGGCGCCGACGTCCAGGTCGTAGGCATAGCGCATGAAGTCGAGGGACTCGTTGAAAAGGCCTTCGATGTGCTTGCGGTAGAGTTCGGTTTCGTTCAGCAAAAAACGGGGGACCACGACCGATTCGGCCGAGTCCACGGCGCTCTTGGTGCTGCCCGAAAGCATGAGCAGGAACGGGTAGATCATCGTGAGAGATCCAGCGATCAGGGCGAGATAGATCGTCGCGACGAGGAAGCGGACTTTGGGACTCTTGCGCCCGACGGGCGAGATGATGGCCATGACGCCGCCCTACTCCTTGTTGCCGGTGGCGCGGAATTCCACGCGTGAGAGAATGCGCAGCTGATACACCGTGAAGCCGATAAGCATGAAACCGAGCATCCAGGCCATGGCGGTGGCCGGACCGAATTTGAGAAAGGTGAAGGCCTTGTACCAGATGTGCAGGCCCGAGACCTCGGTGTTCGCTCCGCCGCCGGTGAGGACGAGGATGTTGCCGGTGGCCGTGTACCATGAGGCGATGAAAACGCCGACGAAGTTGATGATGATGAGGGGCTTGAGGATGGGGAAGATGACGAAGATGACCTTGTCGACGAAGGTGGCGCCGTCTATGTCGGCCGCCTCGTAATAGTCGTCGGGGATACCCTTGAGGGCCGCGAGATAGATGAGGCAGCCCGGCCCCATTCCGGCCCACACCATGGGAATCACACATGCCAGCATGGCCGTCTTCGGGTTGCCGAGCCATCGATAGGGCTCTGGCGTGGTGGCGAGCAGGCGCGCGGGGAATTGGCGTAGCGCAGAGAGAAAGTCCTCATAGGGCGGGAAGAGGATCGGCCCGGCAAGACCAGCGCAGGTGATCAGGAGGAGGATGCCGCCGATGACGAAGGCCCACGCGGCCAGGCGCATTTCGTGATACCACAAACTTCGCGCGAACAGCAGGGCAAGAGCCAGGAGGACCACGCCCGCAGCGACGAACACCCCCGCCGGAATTCGGAGGAGGATCGAAT
>JABMPG010000653.1 GCA_013203855.1 bacterium | reverse complement strand
TCCTGAAGTCGTCGACGATCAAGGCGGTCTTCCCCTTCCCGTCGCCTATGATTTCCAGCCCCTCGGCTTGCTCGTCGTTGCCAGCCCGCTTCTTGTCACCGATGGCCAGAGGCGCACGCATGGCCGACGCGTACGTCCGGGCCATCTTCGCGAATCCCGCGTCCGGCGAAACCACGATCAGATTCTCCAGTTTCATCTTCACGATCGCATCACGCAGCACGGGAAGCGCGTACAGATCATCAACCGGAATGCGGAAAAACCCCTGAATCTGCGGCGCGTGCAGGTTCATGGTCACGACGCGGTCGGCCCCCGCCGCCTCGATGCAATCCGCGCAGACCCGCGCCCGGATCGACACCCTCGGCTCGTCCTTCTTGTCGCCCTTCGCATAGCTGAAATAAGGCATTACGACCGTCACGCTCTCGGCGCTGGCCCGCCTGAACGCGTCGATCCAGAACAAAAGTTCCATGAAATTATCATTGGCCGGAAACGCCGTCGACTGAACGAGATAGACCCGCCGCCCCCGCACGTTCTCGCCGATATGAACGAAAAGATTGCCCTCCGAAAACCGATGGACCTCGCACTTGCCCGGCTGAACGCCAAGATACTCACAAATGCGCCGGGTCAGCCGAGGACTGCCGGAACCGCCAAAAACCTGAAGGGGGGCCTGAGCCATGGGGAACTCCTTGGAGAATCGCGTTTCGGGAATATGATAGGAGAAAGAGAAGGGGAAATGCAAAATGAGAAAATGGCGAATGCGAAAGGAGGTCGCTTCGGGAAGTGCCCGTTACACTCGGCTACTCAAAAAGTCCATTCGTCCATGCCCGGCGGCCGTGGTCGTCCTCGATCTCCAGATAGACGTAGCCCCATCCGCCGGGAAGCGTCAGTTCGGCCTGCGTGAGCAGATCGCCCGTGAAGCCCCCCTGTCGCGCGCCCTTCCCTTTTGGACCCACCAGCCGGATGAATCGCGCCGGCGAGCATTCGACCCGGATCGCCGCGCCGTCCCACTCGATACGGTGGATCTCTGGCCCCTGGCTCGAATAGAAACGCCCCGCGCGGATCGCGTCGAGAATCGCATCGGGCTCGCGCCGCGCGGCGTTCACATGAATCCACCCGCCGTTCCAGCCGGGATGGTTGGCGTTCAGATGCGTGTCGTCCGAGGCCAGCCCGAACGTGCCGGGAAAGCGCTGGAGCATCAGGCTCCAGTAAACGCCGCTGTCGCCCTTCCCGTTGATCCACTGGCAAACATGGTTGTAGACCTACACGCCGTCGAAACCATAGCGCATCGCATCGTCCTGAGAGTTGTCCATCCACCGCGGGTGCGCCAGGATCAGCAAAGCCCCCTGCGCCCGCGCCGCCTCCATGGCCGCGACCAGCCCGATCTCGCCCGTGATCCCCCGCGTCTTCCCCAGGCACACCACATGATATTCCGAACCGCCATGGTCGCAGCCATCCAGTTCCATCCCATCGACCCAGAGAAGCGGATACACCGCCCCATCGCCTTCCACATCACTCTCGACCCAATGATCCGTCCGAAAAAGAAAATCATACCCGGCCCCGGCGTACATCTCCGCCAGTTCGGGGAAGGTTTTCCCGCCGTCCGAAGCCGTGGAATGAATGTGGGTATTTCCCTTGTACCAGTCGGGCAGAAGATTGGCGTAACGGAAGAGCATGAGAGGCCTTTCAAACAAGATCGGGTATGATAGCAAAATGCGGCGACTCTGGCGAAAGACGAGAATCGGGCAGAGGAGTGGATTCCAGGCAATGACCGGCGGGGCGCCCGTCCCACGCTTTGAATCGCACGTCTTTTGCCAACCCGTACCCCGACTGGGTGCCGGCCCCTGGTCTCAGTCCAGTTTGAACTGCTCGAGGTAGGCTTCGCGGCCTTCCCACTCGGGCTGATCCTTCTTGTGGAGGATGAAGCGGCCGAGGACGAGGATGTCCATGTCGGTGCACATAAAGCAGTGATAGGCGTCGCGGGGGGTGCAGACGATTGGCTCGCCGCGGACGTTGAAGCTGGTGTTGATGATGACGGGGCAGCCCGTCTTCTCATCGAAACTCTTGATGAGATTGTAGTAAGTGGGGTTGCGCACGGGGTCGACGGTCTGGATGCGGGCGGAGTAGTCGACATGGGTGATGGCGGGGACGACGGAGCGGACGCGATTGAGGCGTTCCAGACCGAAGAGACCCTTGTCCGCCTCCAGATCGCCACAACGTTTATCCTCGCGCACATCCGCAACCAGCAGCATATAGGGGCTGTCCTTGCCGCCGTCGAGTTCGAAGTACTCGCCGCATTTTTCGGCAAGAATCGTCGGGGCAAAGGGCCGGAAGGACTCGCGGAACTTGATCTTGAGATTGATGACCTTCTGCATTTCGGGCGAGCGGGCGTCGCCGATGATGCTCCGGTTGCCCAGCGCACGGGGACCGTATTCCATGCGTCCCTGGAACCATCCCACCACCTTGCTCTCGGCCAGCGCCTCGGCCGTCTTCTCGATCGCGGCATCCAGGCTTTCGGCCTGCGTGTACTTCGCGCCGACCTCGTCAAGAGCCTTCCGGATCTGCTCGTCGTTGAAGGACGGCCCGAGGTACGACCCTTTCTGCGCGTCGGGCCGGACGACGGAGCGGGGCTTGTTCAGAACATGGTGCCAGACCGTATAGGCGGATCCGACAGCGCCGCCGGCGTCTCCGGCCGCGGGCTGGATGAACATATCGTCGAAGATGCCTTCGCGCAGGATCTTGCCGTTGGCCACGCAGTTCAGCGAGCACCCTCCAGCCAGACAAAGGTTTTTCTTGCCCGTTATTTCCCGGGCGTGGCGCGCGATGTTGAGCATGACCCGTTCGGTGACGACTTGGAGGCTGGCGGCCAGGTCCATCTCGAGTTGGGTGAGTTTCGATTCCGGCTTGCGGGGCGGACCGCCGAAAAGGTCGTGAAACCGCTTGGTCGTCATCGTCAGGCCCTGGCAGTAGTTGAAATACCGCATGTCCATCCAGTACGAACCGTCTTCCCGGATGTCGACCAGGTTCTCGGTGATCAGGTCCACATACTTCGGATCGCCGTAGGGCGCCAGGCCCATGACCTTGTATTCGCCCGAGTTGGGCTTGAAGCCGAGATAGTAAGTGAAGGCGGTATAGAGCAGGCCGAGGGAGTGGGGGAAGCGGATCTCCTCGAGGAGTTTGATCCGGTTGCCCTCGCCATAGCCGACGGTGGTCGTGCTCCACTCGCCGACGCC
>JABMPG010000652.1 GCA_013203855.1 bacterium | reverse complement strand
GTCACCAACACCGGATTCAGCACCGAAAAGAACGGGGCCCGGTGATTGTCAGGCCCCGGAATCTGTGCTTCAGAAACGACCGATCGGGAAACAACCGGTCAGTTGCCGTAGACGATCACGGTGAACTCGGAGTAGATGCCGAGGATGTTTTTGATGTGATAGTCGACGTGGGTGACTTCGGTGATTCCGGCGCTTTGGGCGGCGGCTTTGACACTGGCGTCACCGAGGGCGACTAGGCCCAGGTAGTTCTTGCTCATGGCCGTTCCCTCTTTTGTGCCTAGGGACGCCTCGCTCAGTTCCACATTCGCCGGGGCCTTTACATCGGCATAGGCGAGGCCCATCGGGGGTGAGAGAGGAGCTTTGTAGCACCCCGCCAAACCGCAACCGGTCAACAGCGCCACCAGAACAACCACTACAGACAACGCGACAATCTTTTTCATCGTCTTGCCTCCTTGTGGGGATGGGTGCCGCAATCCGTTCCGCTGGACAGCGACCGCCCTTTCTCGACTTTGTGTCTAAAACACGGACGAAGTCTACACGATCCACAGGATGACATGCAAGACAATACAGCTGTAGAGTCCGGCGGCCAGGTCGTCGATAACGATCCCTTTGCCGCCACGAAGGCCCTGCAGTCCGCGGGCCGGAGGAAACTTGAAGATGTCGAAAAAGCGGAAGAGGACGAAGCCGATTGCGATGGCGGGCCAGGTTCGCGGCGCCCAGAGCATCGTGAACAGATAGCCTACCACTTCGTCGATCACGATCCGCCCGTCGTCCTTGCGGCCATAGATTCCTTCGGCTGCGGTCGAGACCAGAATCGCCATCCAGGTCAGGATGATGCAGGCGAAAAGGTAGGCGGGCCAGCCGCCGGGATGCAGAAACCAGAACAGGACCACCCCCACCAGCGTCCCCACCGTGCCCGACACAACCGGCGAGTAACCCGTGCCGAATCCCGTGGCAAAGGCCAGAACCAGGAACCGCATGAGCGGGTTCATTTCGGGCGGCGGAACAACCGGTCCGTCGTGGTGTGTTTCATCGTGAACAGGAAACCATTTTGGCATCACGTGCACCTCCGCAGAATTCGATCTAGGCCAGCAGGTCGCCCAGAACCGCCTTCAATTCGTCCCGACTGATCGGGCCCTCCCTCAGAATCCGGAACGGCTGCTCTACCAGGCTCAGAACAGTCGAGCTGCCGATCTCTGTTAGCGGGCCCGTGTCAAGGATCATATCGATCTTCCGCCCGAAACGCCCGGCAATCTCCGAAGCCGTCCGCAGATCCTTCTCACCCGCCAAGTTCGCGCTCGTGGCGGCCACCGGACGAGACAGCATGTTGATCAACCCCAGGGCGAGGAGGTTGTCCGGCACCCGCAGCCCCAGCGATTCGCCGGACGAGACCGCGTGAAGCGCCGCTCCCCTCTTGCGCGTGACAAGAGTCAAAGGGCCTGGCCAGAAGAGATCGATCAATTCTTCGACCTTCTCAGGCGTCTCCACGGTCAACGTATGAAACAGCTGCTCGGAATCGATCAGTACCGCAATCGGCTTATCCCGATCCCGGCCCTTCAACTCGTAGAGACGCTCCACCGCCCGCGGATTCGTCGCGTCCGCCAACAGACCATAGACCGTATCCGTCGGCACGGCAATCACGCCGCCGTCGAGAAGAATATCCACCGCCTCCTCGATCGCTTCCAGTTCCGGACGCTCGGGGTCCACCTTCCAGATCATCTTTCCGCCCGGCCGCACTGGCCCCTCCGGACGGGAAGGAACGGCCTGGATGCCGCTTCGCACAGCATCTTTCACTGGTCTCGGCTCCGGGGGCATCTCTTGCGCCAAATCGACGTCCTTCGCTCCCGGCCGCGCCTCCGGATAAGCCTCGTACAGTTGCTCATTCTGCTCGGCGATCTTCCCCTGCCAGCCCGCCCGGTAAGCGCGTAGCTTCTCCCGGATCGACGGCTCGCCGATCGCCAGAATGTGCAGGGCCAGCACCGCCGCGTTCTCCGCGCTATCGATCCCGACCGTTGCCACCGGAATCCCCGGAGGCATCTGAACGATCGAGTACAGCGCGTCCGTGCCACCCAGCGGAGAGGCATTGAAGGGAACGCCGATCACGGGAAGGAGGGTCTTCGAAGCCACCACGCCCGGCAGATGAGCCGCCGCGCCCGCGCCGGCAATCACAACGCGCACGCCCCGGGCCTCGGCGCCACGAAGCCACTCGGCCAGGCGCTCCGGCGTGCGGTGAGCCGACGCAATACACATCTCGAAGGAGACCCGCATCGAACGCAGGCGCTCGAGTCCCTTCTCCATTCGTTTCACATCGCTGTGACTGCCAAGAACAACGCCAATCAGAGCAGGCATGGATTTGTCGCCCTCCGGGGCCATCCCCAAGAGCGGGGCAGCCGGTGAAATATCCGAGAGCGCATCTTGGCACGTCGCGGCTCAAAAGGCAAACAGAACCGGTCCCGGCACACAAGCGGATGGCGGCCGGGCCCAAGAGTGCATGCTTGGTCTCCCCATGGCATCTCACCAAAAAACCCAAGCGAAGAGGCTTGACGACCGGGTGAAGAGTTGGTAGAAAAGGACGCTGTTCCGGCAGATAGGGTTCGCGCTGCCGCCCAACAAGTGGGTGATTAGCTCAGTTGGCTAGAGTACCGGCCTCACATGCCGGGGGTCACAGGTTCGACTCCTGTATCACCCACCACTGAAAACACAGAACTTACGGCCCGCCTTTCGAGGCGGGTTTTCTTTTTTGCCATACACGAGCATCCACTTTCTACTTCCCTTCAATCTTCACTTCGCGCGGGGCGAGGAAGGGGCTGATGTCGATGACGGCGG
>JABMPG010000651.1 GCA_013203855.1 bacterium | reverse complement strand
GCCGCCTTCGGGGCCGAGGTCGATGATCCAGTCGGCGGTCTTGATGACGTCGAGGTTGTGCTCGATCACCACGACCGTGTTGCCCTGGTCCACGAGCCGGCCCAGAACCTCGAGCAGTTTCTTGATATCTTCGAAGTGCAGGCCCGTGGTCGGCTCGTCGAGGATATAGAGCGTGCGGCCCGTGCCGCGTTTGCCTAGTTCGCGCGAGAGTTTGACGCGCTGGGCCTCGCCGCCCGAGAGGGTCGTCGCCGACTGTCCCAGATGGATGTAGCCGAGGCCGACGTCGTAAAGGGTCTGGAGCCGGCCCCGAAGCGCGGGATGATTTCCGAAGAACTCGAGTCCTTCGGCAACCGTCATTTCGAGAACGTCGGCGATATTCTTGCCGCGGTAATTGATTTCGAGGGTCTCGCGATTGAAGCGGCGGCCCTTGCATACCTCGCATTCGACGTACACGTCGGGCAGGAAGTGCATTTCGATCCGGATCAGCCCGTCGCCCTGGCAATTCTCGCACCGCCCGCCCTTCACGTTGAAGGAAAACCGGCCGGGCTTATAGCCGCGCACGTTCGACTCCGGCAGGCGTGCGTAGAGGTCGCGGATCTGGGTGAAGACATTCGTGTAGGTGGCGGGATTCGAACGCGGCGTGCGGCCGATGGGAGACTGATCGACGTTGATTACTTTGTCGATGTGCTCCAGCCCGGTGATGTCGCGGTGTCGGCCCGGCGTCTCGCGGCTCAGGTAGAATTTCTTGGCCAGACCTCGGTAGAGGATGTCGTTGACGAGGGTCGATTTTCCCGAGCCCGAAACGCCTGTCACGCAGATGAGAACGCCCAGCGGGAAGGACACGTCCACCCGGCGCAGGTTATGCTCCTCCGCGCCGCGAACGGTGATGCTCTTGCCATTGGACTGCCGGCGTTTCTCCGGAACATGGATCTGCCGCACGCCCGAAAGATACTGCCCCGTGATCGATTCCGGCGTGGCCTGGATCTCCTCCGGAGTGCCTGCCGCGACCACGCGCCCGCCGAGACGTCCGGCTCCCGGCCCCAGGTCGATCACATAGTCCGCCGCGCGGATCGTGTCCTCGTCGTGCTCGACGACGATCACCGTGTTGCCCATGTCGCGCAAGTGCTCGAGCGTCGCCAGAAGCCGTCGGTTGTCGCGATGATGAAGCCCGATGGATGGTTCGTCGAGAATGTACAGCACGCCGACAAGTTGCGATCCGATCTGCGTCGCCAGGCGGATCCGCTGCGCCTCGCCGCCCGCCAGGGTCGCGGCGGTGCGGTCAAGCGTCAGATAGCCCAGGCCAACGTTCAGCAGGAAAGTCAGGCGCGCGCGAATCTCCTTCAGAGCCTGCTGGGCGATGCTCATCTCGAAGGCCGTGAACTCCGTGCGGCCCAGGAATTCGATGGCGTCCCGAACGGAATGACCGGTGAAATCGGCGATGCTCAGGCCATGGAGAGTCACCGCCAGCGTTTCGGGACAAAGCCGCGTGCCGCCGCAGTCCGAGCAGGGCCGATCGCTGAAATACTGCATCCAGTGCTGGCGCGCCGAATCCGAAGAGGTTTCGTGCCAGCGACGTTCGATTTTCGGAATGACGCCTTCCCAGGAGACGTCATGTCCCCGGTTTCGCTTCGATTCGGTCCCGTAAAGAAGGAGCCTCTGCTTCTCCTTCGACAGACTCGAAAAAGCCGCGTCCATGTCGATATCGAAGGACTCGCACACCGTCCGGATCCGCTGGGCCGTCCAGGTCATCTTCATGCGCTGGAAACGTCCCCCATAGTGGTACTGAAGCGCGCTGGCCCATGGAGCGATCGCGCCCTGGCTGATAGTCAGCGACGGATCGGGCACGACCAGGTTCTCGTCCGCCTCCATCCGTGTGCCGATTCCCTTGCAGGTTGGACAGGCCCCGTATGGGCTGTTGAATGAAAACATGCGTGGGGTCAACTCGAGCAGTTTCGGACCGTGGGTCGGACATGCCATTTTTTCCGAGAAAACCATAGGGGCGGCGCTCACGCCCGATTTCTCAACGACCTGAATCGAGCACAAACCCTCCGCCTGTTTCAGAGCCGTCTCGACCGAATCGGTCAACCGCTGTCGCACGCCTTCGCGCAGAACGATACGGTCGATGATGATATGAATGTCGTGCTTGAGTTTCTTGTTGAGTTTGGGCGGCTGCTCCAGTTCCGCCACCTTGCCGTCTACCAGGGCCCGGGTAAAACCGTCCCGCATGGCCTGCTCGAACAACGCCCCGTACTCGCCCTTGCGCCCGAGAACCATCGGCGCCATCACCATCAAACGCGTCCCTTCCGAAAACTGCACGATCCGGTCCACGATCTGCTGAACGGTCTGCCCCTCAAGGGGGTGGCCGCACTCCGGGCAGTGGGGTTTGCCGATGCTCGCGTAGAGAATTCGCAGATAGTCGTAAATCTCCGTCACGGTCCCGACCGTCGAGCGTGGATTCTTGCTCACGCTCTTTTGCTCGATCGAAATGGCCGGGCTCAGCCCCTCGATATGGTCCACGTCCGGTTTCTGCATCTGGTCGAGAAACTGCCGCGCGTAGGCCGAGAGGCTTTCGACGTAACGCCTCTGGCCTTCGGCATAGATCGTATCGAAGGCAAGCGACGATTTTCCCGAGCCGGACAGGCCCGTGATGACCGTCAAGGTGTGACGCGGGATGCTGACGCTGATGTCCTGGAGATTATGCTCGCGCGCACCGACCACGCGCAGGTAGGAAGCGCCATCGGCTTGGCGAATCGCTGTCCGGTGACCCGCTTCGGCCTTTTTCTTCCGAGCCGAAACGCCCTTTCCGGGAACGGCTTTCACCGCGCTCTTCTTCTTGTCTGCACTCGTCTTGCGGCTTGTCTTTTTCGCGGCCATCGAGGGTCCAACTCCTTCTGTCAACCTCTCCAAAGGTCGGCTCAAACCCCTATCATACCAAGGGCCCATCCCCCGCGCAAGATGAGGGGGCGAAGGGCGGTTTGTATCGGGGCGCTGACGTCTGGCTATTTCCTGAACAGCGTCCGCATCACGCCGTCGCCCTCGAGTTGCCCGATCGAACCTTTTGGCGCATCGATTTCGTTATACAGAAGGCCTGAGCCGTCCGCCGGGACGCCGGGATGAATGAACATGACTGGCACCGGCGTGCGGGTGTGCTTGCGGAGCGCGATCGGAACGGGGTGGTCGGGCAGCACCGCACAGGCCAGTTCCTCCCGTTTGCCGAATTCCTTGAGGAACGTCGCGATCAGTCGCTTGTCGAAATCTTCGATCGCCTGAAGTTTGAGGTCCAGGTTTCCCGCGTGCGAGACCTCATCGATCGCCTCCACGTGAAGGTAGACGAAATCGTGATGCTCGAGCGCCCGCACGGCCGCACGGGCTATCCCCTCGTAGTTCGTGTCCACATAGCCTGTCGCGCCCTCGACGTCGATTACCTCCAGGTCGCCGAGAACGCCGATGCCCTTGATCACGTCCACGGCCGAAATGATCGCGCCCGATTTCCCATAGCACTCCTGAAACGATGGCATGTCCGGCTTGCGTCCCGGACTCCAGAACCAAATCATGTTCGCCGGTTTTTCCCCGCGCTCGCGTCGCGCCCGGTTCACTGGATGGTACTTGATCATCCTAGCGATCTTGCTGGTTGGCCTTGGCATCGGACTGCATGGATTCCTAGCTCTTACATTACAGCGGAATCAGGATTTCTC
>JABMPG010000650.1 GCA_013203855.1 bacterium | reverse complement strand
CTGAAGCCCGATGTCAGCACCGTCAATATCACCTCCCGCTGCAACCTCCGCTGCGCCATGTGCATGCAGCCACGCAGCGGCGAGGACGCCGACGACTCGGCCACGGTTCACGGCCGCGGGGCCGAAATGACGCCGGACGAGTGGAAGCGGGTCGTCGATCAGGCGGCTTCGGCCCGTCCCGCGTTCTATTTCTCCGGCGGCGAACCCCTTCTCTATCGCGGCCTCGTCGAGATCCTTGCCCACATCAGGCAACGCGGTCTCATCGCCGCCCTGGTCACCAACGGCACGACTCTGGCCCGCCACGCCAAGAGTCTGGTCGAAGCAGGCGTGGACAACATCACCGTCTCCCTCGACGGTCCCGAGGAAGTGCACGATGCCATCCGCAACGTCCCCGGCGCTTTCCAGAGAGCCACAGCGGGCATTCGCGCCGTCCGGGAAGCCCGCAACCGAGCGGGAACGGCCTTCCCCACCCTGAAGGTCAACTGCGTCATCACGCCCGGGAACATCCGCCATCTTCTCGAAACGCATCGCATCGCGCGGGAACTGGGCGTCGAGGAGTTCAGCCTTCAGCATCCCATGTTCGACACCGAACAGAACGTGGCGCTACACAACCGGGTCTTCTCCCGGATCATGAACGAGCCCGAGGGGGGGGAGTTCGTTTCAAAGGGCGAGGGTGAATTCTACGACGTCTCTTTCGCTCCAGAGGAATACATTCTGCTCGAGTCGGCCCTGGACCAGATGATCGAGGAGGCAAAGGGACGACCCCGGCTGCTTTTTTTCCCGCCGGTACGGCGCACTGACTGGAAGAGGTATTATCTCGATCTCGATTTCCCTTTCGCGCAACACTGCAACGCTCCGTGGACCAACATGCGCCTCCTGGCCGACGGAACCTTCGAGCCGTGCCTGCACTATGTCATCGGCAACGTACGCGAAACGCCCCTCTCGGATCTGTGGAACCACGAACGCATGCGCCACTTCCGACGGCGCCTGGCGGAGCGCCGCCTTTTCCCCGCCTGCGTGCGATGCTGTTATCGCAGCTACTGAATCCTTGCCAAGCTTGAAACCCGCCCGCTTCTCTGACATGCTCTCCCCGGAGATTGGAGGCTTATGTCGAAGATACTTGTAGTGGGACTTGGACCTCTTTGTGAAAAAGGCGTGCGCAGCCTGGGCGCGCAATGCCTGCGCACGTGGAGCTTCGCCGAAACGCTTTTGAAGGACGGCCACACGGTCCGGCTCGTGACATGCCCCATGGCCGGCGATCCCCACGATCCCGAGAACAACCGGCCCGCCCTCGTCCGCCACATCCACGACGGGGTCGAGTACCAGGCCTTCACCAATTCCGACTTCGATTTCATCCACCGCACCCTCGCGCAGGTCGCGCGGTCCTTCGCGCCCGACGCCATTGTCGGCGTGAGCAACCTGCCCGCCTGGGTCGCCGCCCGGCTGCCGCTGACCGCGCCGCTCTGGGCCGACCTCTACGGCTATCAGATGGTCGAGAAACAAGGCCAGGCCGCGCGGATCGACAACGATAAGGTCCTCGTCGAGGCGTGGCGCAAGGAAGCCATCGTCGCCCGCCGGGCCGACAAACTCTCCGCCGTATCACTCCCCCAGTTCAACGCCCTTCACGGAGAACTCGCCGCGGTGGGACGGCTCAATCAGCACACTTTCCGTTACACCTTCGTCCACCACCTGCCCGCGACCTACTTCCCGGTTTTCGCCGAGGAATCCGTCGCCGAAACGCCGCCCCGGCTGCGAGGGAAAACCGTTCCCGAGGACGCCTTCATTCTTCTCTGGAGCGGCGGCTACAACTACTGGACCGACCCGGATTTTCTGTTTCGTTTCGTCGAGAAAGCGCTGGCGGGCGACCGCCGCATTCACTATGTCTCCACGGGCGGCGCGGTCGAGGGATACAACACGCGCACCTACGACCGCTTTCGCGAACTCATCCAGAACTCCCCCTATCGCGAGCGTTACCACCTCCTAGGATGGCTCCCCGCCGAGGAGATACCAGCCATCTATCGCGAAGCCGACCTCGCCCTGAACGTGGACGAGCCGAACTACGAGACCCTTTTCGGCGCCCGGACCCGCCTCAATAATCTAATGGCGGCGGGAGTCCCCGTGCTGACGACCTTCGGTTCGGAGATCAGCCACCGCATCAAGGAGGCCGGCTGCGGCCTGGTCTGCCCCCCTGACGATGAGGACGCGATGGCCGAAGCCGTTCTGACAGCCGCCCTGGAGCCTGGCCGCCTGAAGGATCTGGCGATCAAGGCCCGCGCCTATGCCCGAGAGGAATGGTCGCCGGGAAAGGTTCTGGCTCCCCTGCGCCAATGGGCGCGCAAGCCCCTTCTCGCGCCGGACAATATGGCCAAACTTCGCGAGCACCCCTCCGCCCACGACCTCCTCGACCACTGGACAAATGAACTCGAGGAAACCACTGCCATCCTCGAAAAGCACGACATCCTGCAAATGCGCGCGGACCGCGGCGATCTCGACGTCATCCGCCGGAAAACCTGGTTTCGGCTGCTGCGGTCGGTTTTCAGATGGTAGAAGAAAAGCGGATCAGTACCGCTCCCACTCCCCGGCCGACAAGGGATTCACGTCGGCGGCGAACCAGGTATAGGT
>JABMPG010000649.1 GCA_013203855.1 bacterium | reverse complement strand
CTCCAGCAGGCCGTGGCCGCCGAAGCCGTGCCTTACAAGGATATCGTGGCGCACTGCCGAGGGCCAAAACCCCAAGGATACAAGATGTAGTATCAACATCACTTAAGGGGATACCCCATAAGCTGGATTCGATAGCGCCCCGCGAGAGGGTTCTCTGTGATCGGAGCGGCATTCGCGCCTTACTGGTGGCCCCGGTCATCCTTCCTGACGGCACTCTTGGCGGACTCCTGGGGGCTCACGATGTGGTGGGACCGCGTGACTGGACCGAGGATGACGTTCGGGTCTTGCGCACGGCGGCGGAGATGGTGTCTTATTACTTCGCGCGGCACCCGGAGTTGTACGAGGAGTCTTGAGTTTGAGTTCGGAGGTTCTTTTGGAACATTTGTTTCCGTATGTCCTGCTGGCGCAAAGCGCGCTCTTGCTCGTCCTGCTCACGTTTCTGATAGTCCTGATTTTCATGCTGCGGGGCCAGGGGCGTGGGAGCGAAAGTCTTCTGGTTCGGCTCGAACAGGTGGAGGAGAAACTGGGGCAGGCGATGAGCACTGCCACGGCGGATATGGCAGGCCGGCTGGAGCGGACCAAGGGGGATCTTCGGCAGGAAACGGCGGATCGCCTTTCGGCGGGATTCAACGCGATTCGGGACAGCGTACGGGCGGAGTTAGAGAAGGGGCGGGGCGACCAGGGGCGCGAGTTGACGCAGGCGCGGCGGGAAACATCGGAGACATTGGGCCGCTCATCACGGGAACTCCAGGGAAAGTTCGACGTTCTGACCGAGAAACTGAACGCGGGACTCGAGACGGTGCGTTCGAAGGTGGACGAGCGGCTGGCGCTGATTTCGGATCAGGTGCAGAAGAAATTGGATCAGAATATCAAGGAAGGTTTCGCTCAGTTCGAGAAGGTGCAGGAGCATCTGCAGGCGGCGGAGGAGCGCCTGAAGGAGGTGGGACAGGTCGGAGAGTCGATCCGGAACCTGAATCTTCTGCTTAAGTTGCCCCATCTGCGGGGGAAGTTCGGGGAGCAGGCCCTGGAGCGGCTGCTGGCCGATTTCCTGCCTTCTCACATGTACTCGCTGCAGTCGCCTCTCTATCAGGGGGACCGGAGCCGGCCGGACGCGGTAATTCATCTTCCAGATCGCAATTTGCCCATCGACAGCAAGTTCCCGCGCGAGCGTGTTCTGGCTCTTTTCGAGAGCGACGATCCGGAGGCGATCCGTCAGGCCCGGCGGGAATTGGAGACGACGATCAAGCAGCAGGCGGCTTCTATCTCGAAGTATATTCAGCCCGAACAGGGGACGACGGACGTGGCGCTGATGTTTCTTCCGAGCGAAACTCTGTGGTTCGAGGTGGTGCGGAATCCGGGGCTTTCCGAACATCTGAACAAGCAGTGCATCTTTCCGGTATCGCCGAACACGCTTCTTCTGGCTCTGCATTCGATCTCCCTGAGCTACAAGTGGTACCAGGTGGCAAAGGGTTTCGAGAAGACGACGGCCGAGTTGGGGAAGGCGCAGAAGAGTTTCGATTTTTTCCGGCGCAAGTTCGACGATGTGGGCAAGCAATTGGATAAGGCCCAAGAGTCGTGGCAGACCGCCTCGGGGCATCTGAGCCGCTATCAGAGCCGGGTCGTGGGGTTGACGGACGAAGAACCGGCCGAGATCGAGGCCAAAGACGCCACATCGCCGCCCGTCAGCGATTGAGATCTGCATAGCCCCATCTGAAGGGCCCGCTGGTGTCAGGCCGCGTCTATTCCTCCGGAAAGGCCGTTTTCAGGCGATTCTCTTCCCATCGGTGCTCGACATTGCCATATCCGCCCGGACCATCGGGAACGAAGTCGAGATCAGTCGTGAGGAGAATCTTCGCGCACTTGGGCCAGAACTGCGAGGAGTCGAACAACTCGACGGTGAGAAGATCCGCGGGGAGATCGAAGACGCCGCCGTCCTCCCATGCGAAGCCTTCCCGTGAGTGAGAGCCGAAAACCTGGGAGGAGACGATCCCGTTGACCGCAGCCCTGAACTGCCGTCTACCGGGACTGTTTTCCGCAAAATCGCGCGAGCGCACCCACATCCGGTATCGGCCCGCCTCCTTGACAGGAATCATCGTTCGCGCCACGAGGTCGCGGGTCTCGGAATCGGGATTTTCGAGGGTGTGACCTCTGAGAATCATCCAGTCGTCGCCGATCTGGATCTGCCACCCGCCCTTCCGGATGAAATCCTCCGCCTCGATCCAGAGGTCAACCCCGGCCGAGGCGAGAGTCCCTCGTGCCTCGTCTATTCTGGCAAGGAAATGGTCCCGTCGGTCCTTGTAGATCTGCGAATCGAGATTGATCTGATAGCAGCGGAGATAGTCGAAGTAGCACGACCCGCTGGTGGCCGCGTCCATCTTGACCACGACGCAGGTGAGCCACAGGTACTCCTCGTGCTGGGGTGCGAGCCGCGTATCGACCGTCTTGAGGAGTTCGCCGTCAAAGAAGAAGTTGAGGTAGTCAGGGGTGAACTCGTAGCCGTAGGTGTGGAAGTCCCCGGCCAGACTGTCCGAGGTCCGCTTCTCGTCACGGCTGATGTTGCCTTGTCTGATGCTGGACTGCGGGTTTCCCCACAGGATGAGACCGTAGCTGAACCGATAGGGGTCGTGGAAACCGTAGTGTTCGAAGCAGTCGATCTCGAGATGGTCCTTGCCCTTCAGTTCGGGCGGGACGATGCGGTTCTTGGAATAGGCCGCCCAGAAAGCCTCGTGCCAGCCCGCGCCGGAGTCCATCTTCGCCGCCACCTCAAAGTAACCGTACTTGTAGCGCCGCTCGGTGATGATCCCGCCGGTCGTGTAGCGGTTCCCCTCGTATTCCTCTTCCTTCAGCGCGATCCTGACCTTCCCGTCCTCGACCGAGACGTTCTGGGGCAGGCAGATGGACCACGGGGAATAACCCCAAGTCCGGTAGTACCACTCGTCCTCGTTGAGCGTGGGACTGCTGAATTCGTCGGACCAGACCATCTTGTATCCCTCAGGCGGTGTCAGAGCCGGGCAAACGGGCATTGTCCCGAGGCAAGCGGCCAACATGATCAGAGCGACGGCGAACGACAGGATCGCTGTTTCCCGTTTCGGCAAGATCCGTTTCTCCATTTCGGCCTTCTTGGGTATTATCTTCCAACTATCGCGCATCTCCATATCACTGTACGGCCGCTTTGGCCATCTTCAGTCTTTCTTTCCCCAACTCAACCGGTCCGCCGTCGCCCCAGATGAGGCCGCCGTCGGCCATCTGGCGGAGAAACTCGAGATCGGGCTGGACTATGTTCTCGCGGTGCACGAGGTCGATGGGGTCCTGGGCGAAGAGGCTTCCGTTGAGGACGATTCCAGCTTCACGGCTGCGGCGACGCAGCTCGAGCATGTCTTCGCGCCTGCGGGACAAGCCTTTCATGTAAGTCGGGATGTCCATGGTCTGCAGGCCCTTGTGGAGGAGGGCGGCGTCAAGATATCGGGGGAAATAGGGTCCGCAGGTGTGGAAGTGGCCGCCGCCGAACTCGTCGTAGAGGCGCTGGTTGTAGGGCAGGCAGAATTCGCTGTGCAGGTCGGGAGTGATCACGGAAATATAGTCATCATAGAGAACAAGCCCCCCGCCAGGAAAAGGAAGGGGGGGACAAAAGGCGACGAGATCGCGGCTTCCCGCCCAGCGGATGATTGCGTGGACCAGTTCGGCGATAGCATCGGTCACCCGTGTCATCAGTTCATGAACCAGTTCGGGCGTTTCGAACATGGCCATCATGAGGGGCTCGTTGCCGATCAGTTTCGTCGCGACGCCGTAGGGGCTCTGGTGGTCGGCGACCTGGATGGGGATCTGGCCGTCGGTCGCCTCGATGCAGGCACGGATGCGGCGGCGGAGCCTCGGACCCCACCCGGCCGTTTCGGGATCGACTTTTTCGGGCAGTTTGGGCAAGTCCCGTTCGAGGTCGCCGATGATCCGGTCGGTGTTGTAGGGCGGGGCTTTCTTCTCGACGAGTATCTGGGCGCCGAAGAGGCTGGGAACGATGCCCTGACCGCCGCAGGGGACGTTGGTGAAACTGGGGAGGTAGTCGCCTTCGGGAAAGAGATCGAACACCCGGTGCATTTCAGCGACCCGCCACTCGATGAACTTCTCGTCATCCAGGGCCTGGACCTCGTAGTCCAGCCAGGTGGCCCCCTCCGGAATGAACGGATAGGGAACGCGGTCGACCGTTTCGCCTTGGATGAGGGCGCGGATCCGGTTGCGGCTTTCTTCAATCCGTCCTTTGTCCCAGCGGATTTTCTGCTTCGAGATCGTGGGAGATTCGGCCTTGCTCATGGGGAATCCTTTTGTCAGAATGTTGCTGGCTGCTGCGTCGGATGAGACCGTATAGGCAGGGGCCGTATGTTTCAATGGGATAGTTGTTGAGAGAGGTGCACAAATGTTGCAAATGATGGAGACGGAGACTTACCGCCAGATTCAATACGGCCTGTCGGGCCCGCTTCGATGGGGCGGCATCGAGCCGGATCTTTATGTGGCGGTGGGGGGGCGTCTGGAAAGTCTGGGCGGGTTCGATATGGAGTACGTG
>JABMPG010000648.1 GCA_013203855.1 bacterium | reverse complement strand
CCCTGTTAGTCCGTTTCTTGCCCCGCTCGTCGCTTTTGGGCCTTGGCCCAAGTCATGTTGTGCTGGGCGAGGGCGTCTTCGGGGTCCTTTTCGAGGATCTTGCGGAAAAGGTCCAGTGCCGGACCGTAATCGCCCTGTTTGGCCAGGAGAATGCCGAGGTCGTTCAGGGCGCCGGAGTGATCGGGGTCGATGGCGAGGACGCGTTCGTATTCGGCCCGGGCGGCGTCGGGCTGTTCGAGGGATTCGAGGATCTGGGCCAAGCGGTGGCGGGTGTCGACGTTTCGCGGGTCGATCTCGAGGATGAACTGGCAAGTCTCCGCCGCTTCGGCGTATTTCTCCTGCTGATTCTGGAGAACAACGAGGCCTTCGAGGGCGGGAACGTGGCGGGGCTCGAGGGCGAGGGCCTGGCGCAGGCGTTCGGCGGCTTGCTCGTTGCGCCGCAGGGCCGCGAATTCATTTCCAAGGTCGACATGGGCCTTGATATCCCGCGGGTCGTGTTCGATCTTTCGCCGGTATTCCACGAGCCGATTTTCGATCTCCGCCAGCCGTGCGCGGGCCGATTCGAGGTTCTGACGGGCGACTTCATAGTTGGGAGCCGCCACGAGAGATCGGCCGTAGTGGATGATCGCCTCGTCGAGTCGTCCCTGGTGCTGGAGGGCCACTCCGAGGTTGTTGTGGGCGATGGGATTGTGGGGCTCGAGCCGCAGCGAGGTCGTGCAGTGCTGAATAGCGAGATCGATCCGGCCCAGGCTGACCAGAACCGAGGCGAGATTCGCGTAAGCCATGGCATAGTCGGGGTTGTAGTGGATCGCGTAGAAAAGATGTTTGACCGCCTCGGCGCGGTCCTCGCGATGGTTGAGCAGGTTTCCCAGGTTGTTGTGGGCGATCCAGGCCGAGGGGGTCTTCGCGATGGTGTCGCGCCAGAGGACCTCGGGATTGGCATAGATGCGGGTCTGGAGCCAGACGCGGGAGACCAGCAGGATGAGCAGAGCGGCGAGAGCGATCTGAACGATTTGCCGCCGGGAGGGGAGGCGCACCTTTTCAACCATTTTCCAGATCAGGCTCCCCGCCAGGACAAACAGACCGATCCCGGCCAGGTATTGAAAATGATCGGCCACCCAACTGTAGCGCATGGGGAAGACATGGATGAAGCCCAGCGCCGGAGCGATCGCGACGACGTAAAAGAGGACCGCCACGAGGGGACCTCGGCCGATTCGTTTGCGCCAGAACCACAGGGCGGCCACCGTCCCCGCGGCCGCGAGAGGAAACAGGTATTGCCACCAGACTCCGGCGCTGACGCTCCACCGCTCGTAGATAAAAGCCAGTTCACGGGGCCAGAGGATCTGCCAGGGATAAAACCAGAGGATCCGTCCCGCGAGAAGAAGGTGCTCGATGAACGAAAGTTTCCAGTCCTCTCCCGCGGCTCCGACCACATGCCGCTCCATCCAGATCGTCAGCGCCGCCGGACCCGCGCCGACGATGAGGTAAGGGACAAGAGAAGCAGCGGTGCGCCAATTAAAGCGGTGCTGCATCCACAAGACCAGGCCCAAGGCGACAGGAAGCGAAATCGTCACGGTCTTGCTGAGCAGAGCCGCGATGAAAAGAAGCAGCGACAGGACGTATAGCCCGGCCCGGGGCAAGCGACCGGGAGGAACGGACTCAGGAACAGGGCCGAGAGCCTTCAAATAGGCGTGAAACGCGGCGAGATAGAAGAAAAGCGACAGGACGTTCTTGCGTTCTGTGATCCACGCCACCGACTCCACCTGGAGGGGGTGCAAGGCGAAAAGCGCCGCGCCTAGCCACGCGCCAGGCAGACGCAATCGCCTCAGGAGCAGATAGAGAAGCACGCCGTTCAGGATGTGGAGGAGAATGTTCACGAGATGATATCCTGTGGCATTCAACTCCCAGAGACGATGCTCGATCCAGAAACTAGTGTGAACCAGGGGGTAGTATTGCGGCGTGGCGCCAACCTCGAACCAGATGCGGCGGAGCCCGTCCAGACTACGGAGAGTTTCGTTCTCGGTGACGTAATCATCGTCGTCCCAGATGAATCCGGCCCGAACGGCAGGCAGAAATGCCACCGCAATCAAAACGGCGAGAGCCAGAGCGGGAAGCCAGAGACGTTTGGTGTAATCAGGGCTCATGTTGCGATCCGGTGGCGAAAGTATAGCGCAGCGCAGTTTCCCTTGGAGTCACTTTGGGGAAGCGCTGAAACCATGCTTCCGATTCCCATTGGGGGGGCGGTTACTTTCGGGACTCCACGCGCGGAAATACCCCTCCCAGCCGCCAAAGCCCGGCCGTACTCCCGACGTAGCAGCCACCGGTCTTCTTATCGACAATCGCCCGGTTGAATTCAACTCCGGCGGGGCTGTTCGCTCTCTGCCATTCTTCTCCATCGCGACCGCAGAAGGGGCCCTTGTCCCGGACGACGGCCACATAATGCCTTGCCCCAGCGTCGAAAGCCAGCGAAACCACGGGTCCGGGTACCGCAAGGGCTCGCCAGATGCCGCCGCCATCGTCGCTGCGGAAAAGGCCCTTCGATGTCCCTGCCCAGACTAACTCCGCGTTCTCGGGATCGATGTGGAGGACAGAAATCGAATCGCCCACCTCGTGCCCCTCGCGGAGATTCCCGAGCGCGGAAGCCCATGTCCGGCCCCCGTCGGCCGATTTCCACAGGGCCGCCCGGTCATAGACGCGCCCGCCCGCGTAGAGAACGTCCGGGGCGGACCGGGCCACGTCCATCGCCAGACACTTGCCCCGGCCCTTCTCCGGGATCACGCGAAGGGGCCACGTCTTCCCCCCGTCCTCACTGCGACAGATCGCGGCTTCGAACCCGGTGCTGTCACCCGCCATATAGACGATCTCCGGGCAAACCGGGTCCATCACGAGGCAGCCCCCGTCGTTCAGATACCTATCGACCTCCGACCAGACGGAACCTCCGTCTGCGCTCCGATGGAGCACGGCGTTGCCTCACCCATCGCCTTCGAGGGCGAGAAGAACGTCGGGCTCCTTGTAGCTGACCACAAGATGCCCTACCTTTTCGCAACCCGTGAAGGCAGCCAGATCAATCCAGTTTGCCCCTCCGTCAATCGTCTTCATCACGCCCGCCCCGGCGGCGGCAATGAAAAGAGCCTCGGGCTCGGCCGGCGAGAGGGCCACAGCTCGGATATCCGTTGCGGAGAATCCGTGGCTCATCCCAATCCACGTTTCCCCGCCATCGGGCGAGCGATAGAGCCCCGATGAAGTGGCCAGAAGAAAGCCGGAATCTTTGCCGGCCGACGTCGCCAGACTCGCGCCCTGGCCCCGGATCCCGCCAAGACGACTCCAGGTTCGGCCCGAGTCTTCGCTCAGAAAGCCCTCCCGCTGGCCCACGGCAATGATGCGCCTGGAATCCGACGGATCGAAAGCGCCCGCCGAAGAGACAAGGCCAACCCCCGACCGGGTCCAAGTCGCCCCGCCGTTGCTGCTCAGATAGAAGCTGTCGCCTCCCACGCAGATATGGTCCGCGTCGGCCGGATCGAAGGCGACCCAATTGAAGAAGGTCCCCTCCTCACGGGAGACCGAAGCGGAGATGTCCTGCCAGGTCGTCCCAGCGTCCGGACTGAACAGCAGTAGACCGGAATAGACATCCTTCTCGCGCTTCACGCCGATCGCCAGAAGCCGCTGGGGGTCGGCTGGCGACCGAACGAAATCCGTGATGTCTGCCCGGTCGAGTTCAGGCCCCGATGCAAACGACCAAGTTTCGCCGCCATCGCTGGACCGGAACAGACGCAGGCTCATTTTCTTCTGAGCGCGCCCGAAGCCGAGGCCCAGTAAATGCTTCGCATCGCCGGGATCAACGAGGAGCCTGTTCACATAGCCCCCCGATTCGGGATAGGAAGACGTCTTCCAGGTTGCGCCGCCATCGGTCGATCGGAAGCAGCGGGTAAAGTCGGTTGCAAATAGATTGCCGGAATCGGCGGCCTCCAGATCGGCCAGGCGGTCGCTGTCGAAGGAGGCTATGCGCCGCCAGTTCCGGCCGGAATCGCCGGACTTGAAGACGCCCGGAGGTTGCCGGGTAATGGCGGTCAGAGAGGAGGGATGGTCGGGATCCGCCGCAACGTACAGGAAATCCCCGCCGCTTGGCCCGACGGGCTCCCAAACAAAGCCGCTTTCGGCCCGAATGGTCGTCGCCAACAGGACAAGAAGGAGAAGAGAGAAGGTTTTTTTTAGAAAGGGCATAGTACCGGTCATTATTTTGGAGGGCTAGAGCTTTGCTCCAGTCCTATCGAGGAAAGCCACGCTTCCCGTTCAACTTGAAACCAAAGTTCGGACATGGCCTGAACTTCAGAATTCCCCCCTTGGACATATAGCAGAAAAGGAAACGCCTCGACAACGGAAAACTGCGGAGCAGACGCTCCGTAGAATTGCCTAAATGTCCTGTTTTCAGGGGTTTCGGGTGATTCCGCAGTGGAAATGCGGGAGCGGGTGTGCCCAAATGCTCTTGCAGAAGAAACCAGGGTTTTGCCATATTGATCCCACCTGTTGCGGCAACGAACGCTTGGCCCTGAAAGTGAAGGAATCATATGTCGAAGCATAGTTCGAATCGGAATATCCCATCCGCTGAAATACTGGAGCTGGAAAACCAGGAGTGGGCGGAATCGCTCGAGGACGTTCTGGAACGGGAAGGTCCGGAAAGAGTCCGGAACCTGCTGAAGAGACTTCAGGACTTCTCCCACGAGAAGGGCGTGAATCTCCCCTTCACCGCCAACACGCCCTATATGAACACCATTCCGGCCGAGCAGGAGCCGCCCTTTCCCGGCAACCGCGAAATCGAGCGCCGCATCAAGAGCATCATCCGCTGGAACGCTATGGCGATGGTGGT
>JABMPG010000647.1 GCA_013203855.1 bacterium | reverse complement strand
GCTGGTGCATGACCGGCCGGTCCTGGGAGGCAACGCGTCTTCTGAAATCCGGATGAGCGTGGGGGGAGCGCATGGGAAGAACAATCGGGAGAGCGGTCTGATCGAGGAGATCGAGTGCGAGAGTTTTCACCGCAATCCGATGCGGAACTGGTCGATCTGGGATTCGATCCTGTATGAGAAGGTTCGCTTCGAGCCCAATATCACAATGCTTTTGAATTGCTCGTGCAATGACGCGGAGATGGATGGGAATCGAATCGTGTCGGTTCGGGCGTGGCAGGGGACGGCGGAGACGTGGCATACGGTGAAGGCGAAGATTTTCGCGGACTGCTCGGGGGACAGCATCCTGGCTCCTCTGACCGGGGCGGAGTTTCGAACCGGGCGAGAGGCCCGAGCCGAGTTCAACGAGGATATCGAACCGGAGGAAACGGACGATCTGACGATGGGGATGAGCTGTCTGATCGAGGCGCGGGAGATGCCGGGCCCGATCGCATTTATCCCTCCGAAGTGGGCGAATATCTATGAGACGTGCGATGATCTGCCGAACCGTCGCCACGGTATTCAGGAGTCGAACTACTGGTGGATCGAGCTGGGCGGGATGGATGACACGATTCATGACACGGAGCGCCTGCGGGACGAACTGCTGAAGGCGGCGTTTGGCGTGTGGGATCACGTGAAGAACCGGGGGGATCACGGGGCGGACAACTGGGCCTTGGACTGGATCGGTTTTCTGCCGGGAAAGCGGGAGAGCCGACGCTACGTAGGGGATCACATTATCACGCAGAATGACGTGCGGTCGGAGGGGCGGTTTGAGGATCTCGTGGCCTATGGCGGTTGGTCGATGGACGATCATCATCCGGGCGGGCTGCGGTACCCGGGCAAACCGACGATTTTCCATCCCGCTCCCTCGCCTTGGGGAATTCCGTTCCGGAGTCTCTATTCGAAGAATATCGAAAATCTGATGTTCGCCGGTCGGAACCTGAGCGCGACGCATGCGGCGATGAGCTCTTCGCGGGTGATGCGGACTTGCGCGGTGATCGGGCAGGGGATGGGAACGGGGGCGGTCGTGGCCTTGAAGAATGGTCTGGCGCCGCGCCAGGTCTATGAACAGAAGATGGACGAGATAAAGCAGACGCTGATGGATGACGATTGTTATCTGCCTTTCAACCGTCGGAGAGTCCCGGAGATGACGGCTCAGGCCCAGGCGAGCGCGTCGGACGGGGATGTGGAGATGCTGCGGAACGGATACGATCGGCCGGTGGGGGATGAGGAGAACTGCTGTGTAGCCGCGAAGGGAGCGTGGGCGGAGTATCGTTTCGACGCGCCTCGGAAGATTTCACAGATTCGTATGGTGTTCGATACGGATCTGTCCCGGTCGCCGAACGAGTATAATATGAAGCCGTGGTTTCCGCTGGATATGGCGCCGAAGAAGATTGCGGAGGTTTTGGTGAAGGGATACCGGGTGGAGGCTGAGGTGGATGGGAAGTGGGAAACGGTTCACTGCGATGAGGGGAACTATCAGCGTTTCGTTCGCGTGGCGGTGGATGTGAGGGCTGCGGCGGTGCGGCTGATTCCGGAGGAGACCTGGGGTGCGGAGCTGTGTCGGGTTTTCTCGTTCGATGTGCGGTGATGGGGAGTAGCGGTCAGGATCGTGAAACCGGTAACCAGTAGCCAACGGCCAGACCGGTGGGGCGCCGGTTCAACGCTTTTTGAGGAGGCAGAAATGTCCGGTAAGCATGTGTTTCGGGGATCGGAAGAGCATGAGAGAGAACTGCGGATCGCCAAAGGGGGCGATGGGAATCTGGAATTCTCCAAATTGGTTCAGCCTGTTCGGCGCGAATCGGTTTTCAAGATGGACGGGTGGATCATCTGGGGGGCGAGCATGGCACGGACGGATGACGGGGTTTGTCATCTGCTGGTGGCGCGGTGGCCCAAGGACAAGGGACATAATGCATGGGTGACTCATTCGGATATCATTCACGCGACCGCTGACAATCCGCTGGGGCCTTACACGTTTCAGGGAGTGGCGCTGGGGGGGAGCGGCGGGGATAACTGGGACGCGGACGTGACGCACAATCCGACGGTTCTGCGGGTGGGGGACAAGTATTATCTGTACTATATGGGAACGAAGGGGCCGGGGGAGTATTGGGACCATCGGAACCGTCAGCGTATCGGGGTGGCGGTGGCGGATCATCCCGGGGGGCCGTGGAAGCGGTTCGACAAGCCGGTACTCGACGTGACACCGGGTGCGTGGGATTCGTTGATGACGAGCAATCCGACCTGCTGCCAGGGGCCCGACGGGAGGTTCTATATGTTGTACAAGGGCGTGGGAGACGGTCCGATGCCGAAGGGCGGGGCGGTGTTGTGTGGGGTGGCGATCGCGGACAATCCCCTAGGGCCGTTCAAGAAGCATCCCGATCCGATTATCCGCAATCCGGAGAATCCGTGGGCGGTGGAGGATGCGTTCACCTGGTGCCAGGATGAGCGGTTCTATTGCATTATCAAGGATTTCCAGGGATATTTCGCGGGGACGGAGAAGAATGTTCTAGTGCTTTTCGAGTCCTTCGATGGGATCGACTGGAAGCCCTCGCATCATACTTTGGCAATGCGTCGGGAACTGCGTTGGGAGGACGGCGAGGTGCAGCCGGTGCATCGGCTGGAGCGGCCGCAGGTCTATCTGGAGGACGGCAAGCCGACTGTGATCTTTCTGGCGGTGGCGCCGGATGAGAAGGCTATCGATACCTTCAACGTTCATGTGCCGCTTTCTTCGGAATGATCGACTCAGGTGGGAGAAAGACCGTGATGAACGCATTGTTTCCTGCCACGTTTATTCCTGACCTCTTTCCTCGCCCCTTCAGGGCTGAGGATCATATTGCCACCTTGCCCAGGCCCCCGCTTCGCTTGGCCTGGGCTTTGGACCATGGCCCTTGGGGCCATGGCGTTCTGGGAAGACGATCGCGCAGACCTCGCTTCTTCAGCGTGCCGCAAGTCTCTTCCCTTCTGCAAATGACGGTCGTCTGGGAATTCTCGTGAGGGTCGCAGGAGATCTGATGAGTCTTTCATTTCCGAGAATCCTTCTTGCCTCGATGTCATTCTTCTGGATCGGGATGGCCGTGGGAAATCTGGCTGCACAGGGGGAGGACAGCATGACTTCAACTGAACCATACAAGGCGCGGGTTGTGGTGGATCTGACGAAGAGTCGGGCGATTCGGGTGGGGGCGATGGAGAAGAGCCGGCTCGATCGGGATATCTATTTCCGCAGCTATCATCCTTTGGGGATGTTCAGTGAGGAGCGGAACCGGGAACTGGCGGAGATCGGGGCGCTTCCCGCACGGGGGTGCCTGGGTTTCAACTTGGCGGAAGATCCGGGCCATCCCGGCAAGTTGGAGGCGGAATCGGTTGGGAAGGCGACGGGGGCGTGGGTGAAGGCGTGGCAGCGGGCGGCGGCTCAGCATCCGGGAAAGCGTCATGCCATGGCTCATGGGCGGTTTCCGGAGTGGATGACGGCGGGGAACGTGGAGAAGGAGAAGAAGGCGCTTCTTGAGGACTGGGAGCGTCTGGCGGGGAAGAACATTCTGGCGCGGGAACTCTATGAGACCCACGCGGATGTTATTGTCGAGTGGTTTCGGGTTCTGAAGGAGAACAACTGTTCTGTTCCGAGTTGGTACACGACTCAGAACGAGCCTATCAATCAATGGGACGGTCGGGATTTTGCCGTTTATACGCGGACGGTAGCGGAGCGGATGCGGGCGGTTCATCCCGAGGTGAAGGTTTGCGGTCCGTGCAGCGCGTGGCCTTACCCGACGGCGGATTTCAGCATCTGGCGGAAATACATGCAGGAGTTTATCGAGGAGGCGGGCGCGTCGGTCGGGGCCTATGATCTGCATTTTTATAGCAAAGGGCATTGGGCGCTGCCGCCTGATCCGCAGTGGCAGGCACGGCGGGTGAAGTCCCCGAGTCTCTATGAGAATCAGAAGATGGGAAACAGCACGGTGTGGGAGTACGGCCGGCTGGAGGGCTACCTGGACCTGGTGGCGGCCTATCATGTGAAAACGTGGGGGGGATCTCCCAAGCCGATGACTATTTCGGAGTTCGGGCGGCAGACGATCCATCCCCAGTTCGGGCCTTGGACGAATGAGTTCAAGTACTGGCTTTACATGACGACCGTGATCCGGGAGTGGATGACTTACATGGAACGGCCGGAGGTGGAGTTGACCGTGCCTTTCATTTTGGGGGAGTCCGACGGGGGG
>JABMPG010000646.1 GCA_013203855.1 bacterium | reverse complement strand
GGGCGAGAAAACCGACGACCCCCTTCAGATGTATCTCTCCGATATCTACACTATCTCCGCCAACCTCGCCGCCATCCCCGCCCTCAGCGTTCCGGCGGGACACACTTCTCAGAATCTCCCCGTTGGCCTCCAACTCATGGCGCCCGCCTTCGAAGAAGGACGCCTTCTCCAAGCCGCCCAAGCCTTCGAAAAAACCCGCGACCTCACCCTCCGCCCGTCCCTGTAAGTTCCCGCTCCCCTTTTTCCGTGGTTCTACCTATTTCTTTTTCGCCCCCAAAGCCCTATGTTGGCAGGCAAGCTGCTCAAGTCGTATGCGGAAAAATCGGCCGGACCCCCGGCAGGCGACCGTCTTTTGCGCGCCTGTGGAAAGGATGAGAAAACATGAACAGACGCACATTCATCGGAACCGCTGCGGCCGGAATGGCCGCAGCCGGAGGGTTGCCCCAGATGCTTCACGCCGCCGAGATGGAAACCGCGAAGTTCGTCCTGCCTTCCCTGCCCTGGGCGCCCAACGCCCTGGAGCCTTTCATCTCCGAAAAAACGGTCGGTTTCCATTATGGCAAACACCATAAAGGCTACGTGGACAAGACCAACAAACTGATTCAGAACACCTCGTATCAGTCCATGCCCCTGCCCGAAATCATCCGGAAAAGCGCCGGAAAACCCCAAGACCAGAACATCTTCAACAACGCCGCCCAAGTCTGGAACCACGCCTTCTTCTGGCACAGCATGAAACCGGGAGGCGGTGGAAAGCCTGGCGGGAAAATCGCCGAGGGAGTCCGGATAGCTTTCGGAGACTACGACGCCTTTCGCGAACGGTTCATCGCAACCGCCACGGGACGGTTCGGCAGCGGGTGGGCATGGCTGGTCGAGCGAAACGGCCTGCTCGCCATCCTTAGTACCCCCAACGCCGAAAACCCCGTTGCCCTGGGCCTCAAGCCCCTCCTGGCCCTCGATGTATGGGAGCACGCCTACTATCTCGACTACCAGAATCGCCGGGAGGATTTCGCCAAGACCTGGCTGGACAATTTGGTCAATTGGGAGTTCGCCGAAAAGAACCTCTCCCAGATGAACCCAGCCGAAAAAGTGGTCTGACGTGGGTCAGGCCAGAGGCAAAGTGAAGCGGAAAGTGGTGCCTTGGCCAGGCTGACTCTCGACGTTTACCCTCCCGCCGTGCGCCTCGACCAGACGCTTGACGATGGCCAGTCCCAGTCCTGTGCTCTTCTCGCCGCCCGTGGGCTTGGTGCTGGCCCGGCCATATTCCCGGAAGAGACCGGGCAGGTCCTCTGGGGGAATGCCCTGTCCCTGATCACTGACAGAGATTACGACTTCATTCTCCCGCCTTCGGGCGTTCAGCGTGATCGCTGTATCCGAAAAAGAGTAGTGGATGGCATTGGAGACGAGGTTGTGCAGGATCTGGCTGATTCGGTCCGGGTCGAGTTGCATCTCGGGCAGGTCCGGCCCCAAGTCCAGTTTAAACTCAATCGACTTGCGCCGCGCGAGAAGATGGATCCCCTCGTGCTCGCGCGTCAGAAACTCGGTCAAGTTGACCGGTTTCTTTTGAATCCGCAGATTGCCCGACTCGATAGCGCTGACGTCCAACAGATCGTTGATGAAGAAAATCGCCCTCTGGCAGGAGCGCTGCATGGGCTCGAGAGCCTGCGTCTGCTCGGGGATGATCTCGCCCAGGAGCCCGTCCAGCATCACGTCCAGCCAGCCTTTGACGATGGTGAGGGGACTTCTCAGGTCGTGCGCAGTTGTCCCGAGGAACCGGTTCTTGAATTCGTTCAGTTCCACCAGACGCTGGTAAAGCCGGCTCTTCTCGACGATCATCGAAATCTGCGCCGCCAGCTGCTGAAACAGTTCGGTGTGAATGCTGCGGTAGGTGTCGGGTTGGGAACTGGAGAAGAAAAGAAAGCCGATGGGCCGGCCCATGGTGATGAGCGGGCAGGTCAGGCTAGATCGCATTCCCTCGCCGACAATGAATTGCGTGGCCTCGGAGTCAGGCTTATTTCGTAGATAGGCATCCAGATCGTTCAGAATCCGGGGTCTCCCGGTCTGGATCACTTCTTCCAGGCTGCTTCCCTGCAGCGGGGCGGCAAAGTTTCCCGGCATTCGCAGGTCCCGCGAATCCGACCGTGCCCAGCGGGCCTGAACCGTTGTCCCCTCTTTTTCCAGAAGGGCGCAGCCCAGCCGGTCGAAAGGGATGATCAGACGGAAGGAGTCGTAGATCAGGTCCAGAACCTCGTCCAGGAGCAGTCCCGCGTTGATCCGCTCCGTCACGTGAAGCAACGTCTCGACTTCGCGGTCGCGGCGCTTGAGTTCTCGGGACAAAAGGCGCAGTTCTTCTCCGAGTCGGCCCAGTTCGTCATCGCCCACGGGTGTCTCCACATCGAAACGCCCTGCCGCCATGGCCTGAATCGAACACCTCAGAGCCTCGAACCGCGTGTTTTCCGCGCTGTTTGGTTGGGTAGACAAAGATCAAACCTCTTTCTCATAAGCATACGGATTGGAGTTAACCGAGTAAAGAGAATTGCGTGATGGGATCTCGGCACAAGAGCCGGGGAAAGCGCGGGAAAAGTCAAGCTGCGGTTGATATCGGGTCGGCTTTCTGCCAGAATCCTGTGCCCGGACCGGCGGATCCGGCCATTGCCCGAGAAGCGAGTGTGGAATGCCCCTTTCGATCGCGCTGGTCCATTTCCCCGTCTATAACAAGCGAGGCCGCGTCGTGGCCACCTCGCTGACCAACCTCGACATCCATGATATCGCCCGGGCCGCCCGAACTTTCGACGCGGCGCCCTATTTCATCGTCCACGCCGTGCCCGAAATGCAGGCATTCGCGGGCGAAGTGATCGATCACTGGATCACGGGCGAGGGCGCCGAGCACAACGTCACCCGCAGGGAGGCTCTCTCGCTGATCGAGGTTTCGCCGGACTTGGCCGAGGTAAACCGCCGACTCACCGAAATCTGGGGACGAGCCCCGAAATTTGTCGTGACCTCCGCCCGGCGCTTTCCCTTCACGGTCACCTATGAGCAGATGCGCGCCAAGATCGAGGCGGACGAGCCGATCTGCCTGATCTTCGGAACTGGCTACGGCCTCATCGACGAGATCATGATCGAGGCGGACTACACCCTCGAGCCCGTCTACGGCCCCACCGACTGGAACCACCTCTCGGTCCGCTCCGCCGCATCGATCATCCTCGACCGGCTCCGATCCGTCCGGGCGCCGCAACAGAAAGCGGAAAAAGGTGGAATGGGCGCGGGGGGGAAGTGATAATGAGGCCGGATTGGACCGAGTAGGATGCACAGCTGGCCGTCATGACACCGCTTAACAGTTTTCAAGAGTGCGGGACCGATGCCGTCGCCGGTCAGACGTTTGCGGGACTCTTCTGTTCCACATCCACTCCAAATTCAAAGGCCCTGAAAGGGCGCGGGACAACCTTCACCAGATCGGCCCCCGCAGGGGGTGACGCTTTCCCCCATGACCAAGCACCCCACTCTTGCCATCAGTCTCATCATTCCCGTTCATAACGAAGCGGGTGCCATCGCCGACACCCTGAGGCAGGCCCACGCCGCCCTCACCGAAGTGGGCTGTCCCTTCGAAATCATCGTCGTCGACGACGGCTCCACCGATGGCAGCGTGGCCGCCCTCGAAGAATCAGGGGTCGAGGCGCAGCTTCTGCGGCACAGCGATAACCGGGGCTATGGCGCGACCCTGAAGACCGGCTTCGCCGCCGCCAGATACGACTGGCTCGCCTTCGTTGATGCCGATGGAAGCTATCCTCTGAGCGACCTCCCCCGCTTGATTGAGCTCACCGCCGAAGCCGACATGGTTGTGGGCGAGCGCACCGAATACGACCGCCACGCCTCCTACGGACGCCGCCTGGGCAAGGCCATCCTCGTGCCTCTGGCCAACTATCTCACCGGCGAAAGAATCCCCGACCTCAACAGCGGCATGCGCGTGGTCCGCAAGCGCCTTGTCGAGCGCTACTGGCCCCTGCTGCCGGACGGGTTCTCCCTGACTACCACGCTTACCATGGCCTTTCTCAGCGCGGGATGGCGCGTGCGCTGGGAGCCGATCTCCTTCCACAAGCGCCAAGGACGCTCCAAGATCCGTCCCCTGCGGGACATGCGGAATTTCCTGATCCTCATCCTGCGCACGGTTACCTATTTCCATCCTCTCAAAGTATACCTGCCCGCCAGCCTGATCTTCATCCTCGCCAGCATCGCAGTCGTGGTTGTCAGCAAAACGGTCTCCGGTCGCGTGATGGATATCACCTCCCTTTTTCTCTTCATGGCCGGACTCCAGCTCCTTCTGATCGGCGTCCTCGCGGATCTCGTTCTCAAAATCCTCGGAACGCGGGAGTAGGAGCGGCCTCGCTTCTCTCGACTGGGTTTTCCTTCGTGCCACCTTCGAGATGTTCCCCCGGGTTTCCCTGTGAGCCCACCGGGAATGGAACTCGCCCTCAGGCTGGTCCTAAGATATCTCCGGCCGCCTCCATTCGCCTCCCGGCGTGCCCAGACCGTCTGGAAAGGCACGCCCATGCGCCCCTATGCCGATTTTCTCGCTCAATACGACAGTTTCTTGAAGCGGGTCGAACAGTTTATTGATGTCCATCTCCAGCAACTGGAAGGGAAACCTGAAATCTCTCCGCCTCCCCCCGATCTGAAGATACTCAACACCCTCGTCACCCTCATCAAACGCATGCAGGACGCCCAACGCGCCCTCTACCTTGACGCCCGGAAGATCCAGGGAGAAACCACCGATGAAATCCGATCCACAGCGATGCACGACGACCGAATTTCTGCAAAAGGGGTATCTCCTTGACTGATGTAGATACAAGATGTAGTATCTCGGCATATGAGGGAATATCCCCGAAACTTGCCGGAATTTGAGGCCCAGTTCGCCACGGAAGCCGCCTGCCGAGATTATTTGTTC
>JABMPG010000645.1 GCA_013203855.1 bacterium | reverse complement strand
GTAGGAGAGCGCGATGGGGCAGTTCCAGAGGCGGAGGAGCGACCAGTTGAAGGCATCGGGGGGGATGTCGCTCAGGATCATGAAGCCGCGGGGGTTTTCGTGAAGAGGGCGGGCGCTCAGGAGGTTCATGAACAGGCCATAGCGGCGGGAGTTCAAAGGGTCATAGCCGCGCATCTGAGGGAGATCGTGGCGGATCGGCCGATTCGTCAGGAGTTCTGTCTGGAACTGGTCCACCTGGTAGCTCATGAGGCTGTCGAACCACAGGAACCGTTCGCGGGTTTCGAGGCGATCTTCGAGAAAGTCGACTCTGGCTGTGCGGGGATATTGGATTCTTTCAAACTGATCGGCGGGAGTGGTGATGGTGAAGTGCTTGCCGTAGGAAATCAGATCGGCGAGGAGGAAGATCAGGAGGCCCCATTGGGCGAGCGGGAGCGCGAATCGCCAGCGGGTCGATCGCAAGTTCAGGGCGAGCGCGGCGGTGAGGAGTCCGCCGGCCAGGAGCCATTGGATGGCGAACCAGAGGCTGCTGAGGGAGGCATGGCGGATCAGGGATTCGATCTGGCGGGCGAATTGGCCGGTGGCTCCCTGGCGGATAAGAAGGGGGGACTCGAGGAACTCGTAAAGCAGCGGCACGCATCGCCAGAAGATCACGAGGGTGGAGCCGCCGAGAAGGAGCAGGACCGCGCTCAGGGCGAGGGTCCGGCGGTTGAAAGGTTCGGGGCAGGGCTTGGCGGATCCGAAGAGGCGGTCTAGCGTCCATCCCGAGAGGGCGGATACGGCGAAGACAAAGAAGAGGAGAAACCGAGCGGGGACCCGGAACCGGTCCATGCCGGGGATGATATGGTAGGCGATCCAGAAGAAGGGGGAGTGGCGGCCGGGGGCGAGGAGAACGGCGAGGATGAGGAGAATGAGACAGAAGATCTCGAATCGGTTCGCCCGCCTGCGGTCGGGGCCGTCCAGGTCGTCGAGCCAGGTTCTTCTGAAGACGAAGAAGCGTGCAAGGATGAAAGCCGCGAGCAGGAACAGAGCAGCGGGGCCGACGTAGGCAGTGACCTCGTGATAGCCGCCTGCCTCCTGTCCCCAATAGGTCTGCATGTCTAGCGGATCGCCAAAGAAGAAGGGGGCGATCTGGGTGAGAAGCATGCGGGGTCGCATGGACCCGTCGGTGATGTAGTCCCATTGGGCGCCGGTCGTGCGGTCCCACGATTCCGCGACGAGCATGCCCGTCGGGAGGATTTGAACCGCGCAGAGGCCCACCGTGACCGCCACCGTTGCGGCCAGAATCAGAAGGGGGCGCGGGTGGACCGGGAAGCAGGAGTCGGTCTCGTCCTCCTCCTCGGGATCGCGCGTTCGCCAAGCGTGTATCAGCGCATAGATGCCAAGCGCCAGGAATGAGAAAAACGTGATCTGCGGAGCGCCGGAGAGGACGCTCATCGTCAGGATTCCGGCCAGGGCCAGCGCCCACCGGAATCGGCCCCAGCCTCCGAAGCGCCATTCATCGCGCAGGCGGTCCCAAGCGGCGAGCATCCACGGGAGCCAGGCCATGGCGGCGATGAAAAGCACGATCGCCGGTTCGAGGCGTGTTGTGGCGTAGCCGCTGAATATGTAGAGGCTGCCGGAAAAAAGCGCGGCGGGGAGGTTGTTGACTCGTCTCCGCATCCAGAGGGTCATGCCCATGGCCCCGAGCCAGAAGTGCAGGAGCGTCCAGATGTTGAAGGCCCATGTGAGAGGGAAAAACCAGAAGAGCAGATTGGGCAGATAGAACAGTCCGACCTGGATATCGGCCTGAAGCGGCCGTCCCGAAAAGGTGAGGGGATTCCAATGAGGAAACTCGCCCGCCCGCAGTTGTTCTCTCACGAGGTGTTTGCTGGGGTAGTAATGGTTGACGATGTCGCCGCCGGCGAGGGCCTCGCCCCGAAAGAGAAGATCCGACCCGAAGAGCGCGACGACCGCGAGAAAGAACAGCCCGGACAGTAGGAGAAAGAGTCCGGGCGAGGAGAGACGGGTGGTGAGTCTGGAAGGGACGTGGGGCATGAGGGGAAGGGGGCCGGCGTTTTTTTACGTCTGCTGGATGTGGCACAGGCATCCCGGTTGTGTCCTGCGAGTGCGACTGTGCCACAAGTTCTATTCCATCAAACGGACAACTCCTCAGCCTCTTGCCTTAGGACACTTCCGATCCCGCGGGGAGATCCCCCCCGGGGCCAAGAAGGATGGCGGTTTCGCCATCGCGGCCGGCCAGGAGCATTCCCTTCGACTCGAGGCCGCGCAGTTTCCGGGGGGCGAGGTTGGCCACGACTACGATCTGGCGGCCGATCATTTCCTCGGCTTTGTAGAACTGGGCGATGCCGGCGACGATCTGACGTTTTTCCATACCCAGGTCGATGGTCAGGCGCAGGAGTTTGTCCGTTTTGGGAACGGGCTCCGCCTCAAGGACCGTGGCGATACGCAGGTCGACTTTGGCGAAGTCCTCGAAGGCGATTTCCGGCTTGACAGGCGCGGCCTGGGATTCGGGCGCTTCCAGCGTGGGCTCGATATACTCGAGTTGGGGGAAGAGCGGCTTGGCCGGTTGGATTTTGTTTCCCGCGGGGGGCGCCGTGTTCTCGAGAGATTCGGGTTGGCCCAGGCCGAAGGCCTCAAGGAGTTCGGCCATTCTCTCCGGCATGACGGGATAGAGCAGGTGCCCCGCACCGATCAGCATCTGGGACGCCACGGCCAGGATGGTCCCGACCCGGTCGGTCTCTCCGGCCTTGAACTTGGCCCAGGGCGCCTGTTCGGTGATGTAGCGGTTCGTCAGGGTCACGACCTGATTCACTTTGGCCAGGAACGAGTGGATGGTGCAGTTTTCCAGATGGCCGGGCAGGGCGTCAATCAGATCGTTCAGACCGCGCAGGAGGGTCTGGTCGGCGTCGGTCGGCTCGGAGAGGGCTGGGAGGGCCCCCTCGCAGTACTTGCCGACCATGGCGGTGACGCGGCTGAGGAGATTGCCGAGGTCGTCGGCCAGTTCGGCGTTGTTGCGTGCGACGAGTGACTTGGCGCTGTAGTCGCCGTCGGAGCCGAAGGTCATCTCTCGGGCCACAAAATAGCGGAAGACGTCGAGGCCCCATTTGTTGGCTTCCTCAACGGGGTCGATGACGTTGCCGAGGCTCTTGCTCATCTTCTTGCCCTCGACCGTCCACCAGCCATGCACCCGCAGGCGCTTGAAGGTGGGGATTTCGGCGGCCTTCAGAAAGCAGGGCCAGTAAACGGCGTGTTGGCGCAGGATGTCCTTGGCGATCATGTGGGTCGTCTCGGGCCAGTATTTCTGGAACTTTTCATCATCCGGGTAGCCTAGGGCGCTCATATAGTTCACCAGGGCGTCGTACCAGACATAGGTGACGAACTTGTCGTCGAAGGGGAGGGGGATGCCCCAGTGCAGGCGCTCGACGGGTCGGGAAATGCACAGGTCGTCGAGGGGGTCGCGAAGAAGGGCAAGGACTTCGTTGCGGAACTGGTTGGGGGCGAGGAACTGGCGGTCGCTTTCGATTCTCTCGCGGAGCCAGTCCTGGTATTTGCTCAGGCGGAAGAAGTAGTTCTTCTCCTTGATATGCTCGAGCTCGGTTTCGTGAATTGGACAGAATCCCGGTTTTTGCTCGGTCTCCTTGTCCGTATAGAAGCGTTCGCAGCGGACGCAGTAGTTTCCGCCGTACTCGGCCATGTAGATGTCGCCGTTGTCGTAGGTTCTCTGGAGGATGGCCTGGACGACGCGGGAGTGGCGTTCTTCGGTGGTGCGGATGAAGTCGTCGTTGGTAATGTTGAGTTGGGGCCAGAGGGCGCGGAACTTGGCCGAGTTGGCGTCGACCATCTCCTTCACGTCGCGGTTGGATTGCTGGGCCACGCGCATGATGTTCTGACCGTATTCGTCCGTACCGGTCAGAAAGTAGGTGTCATAGCCGAGAAGGTCGTAGTACCGGCGCAGGATATCGCACATGATTGTGGTGTAGGCGTGTCCCAGGTGCGGGTCGGCGTTGACGTAATAGATGGGGGTGGTGACGTAATAGGTCTTGCCGGGCATAGTCGCTCCTTTGCCCACTGCGGGTATATTCTCGCTATTTCTACCCCGAGCGGGGGCGATTTGCACTAGTTTTCTTGAAGAACAGCGAGGAGCAGGGAGGCGGCAGGCAGGGGCGAGGAGTCGTAAGTTGATGGCGGGAATCACAGGTTTGAGGCGGATGTCGCCATTTCAGAGGCGGGTTTTCGTCTGTCCATATTTGCGGTTTGGGGCTCTGTGATCTTTTTCAGGCCTGGCAAAAGAGGGCTTAGACGATTTCTGTCCGTTCTGGCATTCCCTGTGCCCTGTACCTTGAGTGGGCAAGGCTGCGGGATGGTCTTCGGGTTTTGTTTGCATCATTGGCCTGCATTGGGGAGGATAGGCGTGTTTGAAGCGAACGCGGGAGAGAGTTCCGCCGACGGGGGAATCGAAGATGGGCATTCTGAAACCGACTTTGGAGAATCTGGCTGGACGGCTGGCCGCCTCCAACGGAGGACGGATTAGGCTGAACGAGTTGGTTCCGTGGTTGCCCATTTCGCTCGGGGTGCTGCGACAGCACCTGGACGAGATGGTGGACAATTCCGTGGTGTTCTGTCACGATACGGACGGGATCCGGTACTATGAATTCGCGGAACTGGTCGACACGCCCAGACAGCCGATGCCGGATGATCGATGTCTTTACTGTGACGTTGAACTGCGAGAGAACGAGATTGGATCGCTTTGCGCGGGGTGCGGGAACCGGGTCAAGCATGAATTGAGCGTTCTGGCGGAGATGACCGCTTGGCCGGCCGAGGCCGTGTGGCAACACGAGTTGATCTATATTACCTCCACGGCGAGTGGTCCGGTCCGGATCGCGGATGTGGCTCGGCGTTCGCGGATGACCCTGAGTCAGGTTAAGCAGCGGTTGCAGGATCTGGCGCGAATGGGATGCGCCAGGCAGATTCTAGATGGAGAGCAGGGAGGGATGCGGTACGAATTTCCCAATCTGCGCTATCCCCGTCGGGCCTATCAGCGCAACGACAGGTTCATCCGGCTCCATCCGTCCTCCTGCAAGGATGAATGGGAGGTGAAAGTGATCAAGGGCCTAGTGGCGGTGATCGTGGTCCTTGCGATGGTATTTCTCCTCGCTTTCGCGGGGATTCCCCGTCCATTGCTGGCGCTGGGAGGAGTGATTGGGCTTGTGACGTCGCTGTGGGTGATTTTGCGCTACCGGCGGGATGTCGAACCGGAGCGGATGGGGGAGGGATGAGAGAAGGATTCCCTTGAGTGGGAGTGACACACTTCGCAGAGGAGGACAACATGGCAAAGGAGCCATTCTCAAACATTCAGAGGGTAGAGGTTTTGCGGTATTTTCGCGGGACTATCATTCTAGCTTTGGTGGCGGTCCTGCTGGTCGTGGTGGGTCTGCTGGTGACGATCCGGGTTGAGCGGGTTTCGGGCACGGAGGTGGGAGTGAAGTTGAACAATCTGACCGGGGATATGAGTGTGTTGACCCGGCAGGGCACTCACATCTACAACGGTCTTTTGAGCACTTTTCATGTTCTAGACCGGACGGTTCAGCGTCTGGAGATGACCGCTACGCCGGATCGGGGCGACCGCCGAGGGGCCGATGACGTGCGGGTCAAGACGATCGACGGGAGCGATGTGTTTCTGGATCTGACGATCAACTATCGTATGCTGATCGATCCGGAGAGCGTGAAAAAGGTTTTGCTGACCTCCGGTTCGGGCAATGCCTACAAGGCGAAGTGGGTTCGGGACTACTCGCGCTCGATCTGCCGGACGGTTTTTGGCGAGTTGACGACCGAGCAGTTTTATGACTCGGCCGAACTGAATATGAAGAAGCTTCAGGCCAAGGATGAGATAAACGAAAACCTGAAGCCTTTCGGTCTCGAGGTGATGGAGGTGGTGGCCGAGAAGTTCCGCTTCCACGAGGAATACGAGGCGAAGATCCAGGAGAAGAAACTGGCCGACCAGGAAGTGGAGGAGCAGTTGTCCAAAGCCAACGCGGCGCGGCAGAACCAGATCCGTCTCCGGGTGGAAGCAGAAAAGCGCTTGGAGGTGGCGGTGGCCTCCTATACAGGCG
>JABMPG010000644.1 GCA_013203855.1 bacterium | reverse complement strand
GGCCCATTGCGATTTCCTTACTCCCACTCGATCGTGCTGGGAGGTTTGCTTGAGATGTCGTAGACGACGCGGTTGATGCCTTTGATCTCGTTGATGATGCGGTTGGAGGCGCGGGGATCCCGCGGCCCTGAGATCATCGATCCTGAGCGTCGTTTCCGTCCAGGCGGGAAGCGAGTTTCTCAACCCGTCGCAGAATCTCCAGGGTTTCGTGGCTTTCCTTGCGGCTTTGTGCCTGGTTTTCGAGAACTCGCCGGACATCGGAGAACATCCGAAAGATGCGGCTGATAGCCAGGATGCAGACGAAGAGAAAGCCCAGGAGAACCAATGGCCAGACTGCTGCCAGGGCGATTTCGATCATCATGTCCCCCTTCTACTCCCACTCGATCGTGCTGGGAGGTTTGCTTGAGATGTCGTAGACGACGCGGTTGATGCCTTTGATCTCGTTGATGATGCGGTTGGAGGCGCGTGCGAGCATGTCGTAGGGCAGGCGCGACCAGTCGGCGGTCATGCCGTCCACGCTCTCGACGGCCCGCAGCGCGATGACGTGCTCGTAGGTTCGCTCGTCTCCCATGACGCCCACGGCCTTGACCGGCAGGAGCACGGCGAAGCCCTGCCACACGTCGTAATAGACGCCCGCCTTGTGCATTTCCTCGATGTAGATCGTGTCGGCCTGACGCAGGAGGCTGAGCCGCTTCGGGGTGAGAGCCCCGAGGATGCGGACCGCAAGGCCGGGGCCGTGGAAGGGGTGGCGCCACAGCGTTTCCTTGGAGAGGCCCAATTCCTTGCCCACCTCGCGCACCTCGTCCTTGAACAGTTCCTTGAGCGGCTCGACGACGCGGCCCTGCTTGATCAGGTTCAGCACTTCCTGGACCCGGTTGTGGTGGGTCTTGATCGTGGCCGAGGGCCCTTTGGTCGAAACGCTCTCGATCACGTCGGGATAGAGCGTTCCCTGGGCGAGCAGGTCGTCGTTTTTGAGATACTTGAAGAAAACGTCAATGAAACTCTTGCCGATGATTTTGCGTTTCTTCTCCGGATCGCTCACGCCCTTGAGAAGATTGAGGAACCTTGATCCGGCCCGGACGAGTTTGATCTGGATGCCGATCGACTTGAAGCGATCGACCACCTCGGCCGCCTCGTCCTGCCGCAGCACGCCATTGTCGACGAAAACGCACTGGAGCCGGTCGCCGATGGCCCGGTGGAGAAGCGAGGCTAGAACGGTGGAATCGACGCCGCCGCTCACGCCGCAAATCACCCGGCGTTCGCCCACGCTCTCGCGCAAGTCCTCGATGGTCCGGTCGATAAAGTTTTTCATCAGCCAGTCGCTCTTGCACCCGCAGATGCGGATCGCGAAGTTGTTAAGAATGTGGTCGCCATGCTGGGTGTGATGGACTTCGGGGTGGAACTGGACGCCGTAGATCGAGCGCTTGGGATGATAGATCGCGGCTGGGCACGACTCGGTTTCGCCCAGTACCTGAAAGCCGCGGGGCAGCTTCGTCACGCGGTCCTGGTGGCTCATCCAGACCTTCTGCTTCTTGTCCAGTCCGTGCCAGAGCGCGTCCTTGGTCTTGAACTCGACGATGGCATGGCCGTATTCGCGCTTGTCGGAATGATTGACTTTGCCTCCCAGGGCGACGGAGATGGCCTGCATGCCGTAGCAGATGCCCAGAACCGGCACGCCCATTTCCAGGACGGCCTTGTCGAGCTGGGGCGCTCCCGGCGCGTATATGTTGGCTGGCCCACCCGAGAGAACGATCCCCTCCGGCGCCATCGCGGCCAGTTCCTTCATGGGCGTGTTGAAGGGGACGATCTCGGTGTAGACGTTGAGTTGACGAATCTTGCGGGCGATGAGTTGGCTGTACTGAGAACCGAAATCAAGGACGACGATCATGAACCTGCTCCTGGGTGTGGGGGCTTTCCTTCAGGCGCAAGCCGCTAACGGTAGTCGAGGACGACCTTGGCGGATTGACCCGAGGAGAACTTGGCGAAAGCGGCTGGCGCTTCCGTGAAAGGATAGCGATCGGAGATGAGATCGAGCACACGGAGTCCTTTGCGGTAGAGCTCGATCATGGGTTGAAACTCCGAGAAGTGGTAGAACCAGGCTCCGACGGCCGTGATGTCGCGGCGGATAAAATGGTCGCTGGGGGAAAGCGGAACGGGCCCCTGTTCGCCGTTGAAGACGACCGTTCCGGCCGTGCGGACGGCGGTGAAGCAGGCCAGGGCGGTCTCGGGCCGTCCCGCGGCCTCGATGCAGACGTCGGCTCCGGCGTCTTCGGTGAGTTTTCGGACCTGCTCGGCGGGTTCGGATTCCTTCGCGTTCACGGTGTCGGCCGCGCCTAGGCGTTTAGCGATGGCCAGGCGGTCCGGAGAGATATCGAGGGCGATCACCCGGCGGCCGAGATGGGCCTGAAGCAGAACGTTGCCCAGCCCGATCGGACCAACCCCGAAGACGGCGACGTTCCGGATCTCGGGGGCCGCGATCTTAGTGGAGGTGTGATAAGGCACGCCTAGCCCGTCACCGGTGAGCAGAACACCGGCTTCCCAGGAGACATCGGCGGGCAGGGGGTGACAGGCGCGGGCGGCTGCCAGAAAGAGTTCGGAGTGCATACTGCCGTAGAACTTGAAGCTCTTGCACCAGGTGTACTGCCCCTTGTCGCAATACGCGCAGTGGCCGCAGCCAGCGATGGCGCAGGCCCCGACCCGTTGGCCGACTTTCAAACCGGTGACGCCTTCGCCGATCTGGACGATCGTGCCGACGGCTTCGTGGCCGCTGTTGCCTTGGGCCGAGCCCTGGCCGCGATAGCCGTGGAGTTCGCTTCCGCACAGGGCCGAGATGGCAGTCTGGATCACGACCTCGCCGGGCCCGGCCGCGGGATCAGGCGTTTCGACCAGTTCAACGATGCTGTTGCCTTGCATTCTAATGGAGCGCATGGGCAATTTCCTCACAGTTGCAGTGAGAACTCCTCCTGAACATCCACGGGCCTTTTTTCGGAAACGGAGCGGCGCAGGGCCGCCTCGAATTGCAGTTCCTGAAGCCCTGTGATGCCGGGGATGGGGGGAGGAGCACTGCGCCGGATGGAATCGACGTAGGCTTCCAGAGACTTGCCGAACGAGGCCTGGTACTGGTCCCAACGCGAGTGGTTGCCGATGAGCGCGTGGGACTCGCGATATCTCGAGGATGGGGTGGAAAGGTCGAGAGACCCGTCGAGGTCGCTGAACCGGATCTGACCTCCCTCGAAGTTGAAGATCAGGTCATAGAGGGGGAAGGCAAAATTGCTTCCGCTGGTTCCCAAGATGGTTCCGGTTCCGCCGTTGACAAGGGAGAATGAACCGGCCACGTCTACAGCGCCCTGATAAGGGACCTCGCCCGAGAGGGCCGTGATCCGGCTGGCGGGCCCGCCGAAGAGGTGCAGCAAATCAATGCAATGGCTCCAACAGGCATAGTTCACGAAAAGAGTGGCTTGGGTGAGTTTGCCGAAACCTCTTTCTTTGATCATCTCGAGGGCTCGTACGGTCTGATCGAAGAAACGGTAGTTGAAGACCATGGCGGTTTCCGTGCCGGCCACCTGAGCGCGCCTGAGCAGGTCACGGGCCTTGAAAAAATCATCCTCGCAGACGCTGGCCTGACCGTTCTTCGCGACGAGAGGCTTCTCGAAGAAGAGACGCCGAGGACGACCCTCGAGCAGGGCGCTCGCGGCCGAGAAACGCTGCGTCTCGTGCGTCAGCACCAGAACCGTGTCGGGATCATCGGCGAGGAGTTCCCCGACGGAATCAACGACGCGGCCCCCGAACTCCTGGGCGCAGGCCTCGGCTTTCGACCGGGTGCGCGAGAAGTAGGTCAGGGCGACGTCTTCCATCTTCGACAGATAGGGAAGGTAACTTTTTCGGGCCACGTTGCCCGTGCCCAAGACGGCGACTTTCAGCGGCATCGTCCTTCTCCCCTTTCCGCCATGGTTAGCCGGGGTCCTTCACGCGTCGGCGCGTCGGTTTCAACTCTTGGCCATCCCGATATTCTGGGCCTTCTGGAAGATCTTGCCTTCCGTTTTGATCGCCGGGGCGATGACGATTTCCGTTTCCTGGAACTCGCGAATCGTGCGGGCGCCCATGTATCCCATGCAGGTCTTCAGCGCGCCGACCAGGTTCTGAGAACCGTCGTCCAGGTGAGCCGGACCGACCAGGATCTCCTCGAGAGAGCCTGTCACGCCGACCTTGATCCGGGTGCCGCGGGGCAGGTTGTGGTGCGGGGTGGCCATGCCCCAGTGATAGCCTCCGCCGGGCGCTTCCTTGGTACGGGCGAAGGCCGAACCGACCATCACTGCGTCCGACCCGCAGGCAAAGGCCTTGCAGATATCGCCGCCGACGCTCATGCCGCCGTCCGTGATGATCGAAACGTACTTGCCGGTGCGGGTCAGAAACTTGTCCCGCGCCCAGGAGGCGTCGACGGTAGCGGTTACTTGGGGAACGCCCACGCCGAGAACGCCGCGCGTCGTGCAGGCCGCGCCGGGGCCCACGCCGATCAGAAGGGCGTCGATGCCGGTCGCCATCAGTTCGAGGCAGACCTCATGGGTGACGCAGTTGCCCACGATGAGCGGAATCTTCATCTCTTTTCGAAAATCGCGAAAGTTCAGCATCTTATAGGCCGTCGAGGCGTGGCGTACCGTCGTCACCGTAGCCTGGACGCAAAACATGTCGCAGCCCGCCTCCTGGGCGATAGCGCCGAAGCGCTCGGCCCGCTGGGGGATGGCCGACACCAAGGTCCGGCCGCCGCCTGCCTTGATCTCCTGAATCCGCTTGCTGATCAGTTCTTCCTTGATAGGGGGCAGATAGAGTCTCTGGAGAAGCTCGGTCGCCTTCTCCGGGGTTGCCAGGGCGATCTCCGCCAGCACCTCGGAAGGGTCCTCGTAGCGGGTCTGAACACCCTCAAGATTGAGCATGGCGATCCCACCGAGACGGCCCATCTC
>JABMPG010000643.1 GCA_013203855.1 bacterium | reverse complement strand
GTATGCGAGTTTCTGGCGGATCTGACTGGCTGGCCCTTTGGGGGGCGCGGGTTCGATTTTCCAGCCGTTAAGAATCTCCGGGTGGGGAATGGCGCGATCAGGATCGGTTTCGGGCCAGGCCGAGGGGGTGGGCGCGTTGTCTTCGAAGAGTCGCCAAGGCCCATGCGTGTCGATCAGGTTCAGTTCTCGATTGTCCGGTGGCTGGTTCCCGGGCGGGAAGAGAAACCAGCGGGTCCGCATGGCGCGGGTCCAGGGGGTGGGGACGGGCTCGAAGAGGGCGGCGCGGTAATCGGCGTGGCTCGCGCTGAGGGACTCGTTGTGGGCGTTCATCCAGCGGTCCCACGTCGCCAGCCGCATGGGGCCGTAGCCGCCGAGCCCTTCGACGCGCGCGGCCAGCGGCAGCATGAGGAGCGGGACATAGTCTTCGCGACCGCGGGCGTCGACGAGGAGCCGCTGGCCGGGCGCGATGTGACGTCGGACCATGGCGATCACTTTCTCCGGGACGGAAGCGAGTTCCGACGTCTGAAGGCGCCGCCAGAATCGGGCGTCGTGCCGCGCCAGCCAGAGGGCATTGAGCAGCAGGGCGGCCGCGAGGAAGATAGTGAGAAGGGGGCGGAGGGACTTTGCGTTTGGTCGCAGGCGGGAGAGGCTTCGCGCCCACAGACTCGCGCTGAGAACAGCGCCGGTGACCATAAGAAAATTCAGAAACGCCAGATACCTCGACAGTCCCGCGAACTTGGCGAAAAAGGGGAGGCGGCGGAACAGGTCGAAGAGGCCGGGCGCGGCCATGTAGATGGCGAATACGAGCGCCGCTCCCGCGACCATCAGAAGGAATGGCCGATGGCGGCGATGAAAGCCGGCGAGGATCCCGGCCGCGATCAGGAGCCAGGGCAAGGGCCCGAGAGCCATGTTGTTGATGGGCTCCTTCGTCGAGGCCAGGGCGGATGTTTGAATAAAATCCCGCGTGCTGCCGTAGGCCTGAGCCCCGGTGAAGAAATCCTCGTCCTGTGTGTAGGCGAGTTCGCGCTGGTTCGACCGGGTAATCAACTCTCCGGTGATGATGAGTTGGGGCGCTGCGAGGGCTCCGGCCAGAAGCCAGACGCCGGCAAAACCGATCGTCCACCGGCTCAGGCGTCTCCAGTCAATGCGGACTTTCAGCCGAATCAGCACTAGCCAGGCTGCCCAGAGGGTGAGGACGGCGACGAGAGCGGCGAGACCCGCGCGACCCATGCCCCCAAAGGCGTTGCGCCATCCCGGGTCGGGAAATCGGATCGTTTCGGGGGGATAGCGAAGCAGAGAGAGAAGGAAGATTCCTTCTGCCAAGGGGAGAAGGAATCGGTGGAGCCATCGGGCGGCGAGACGTTGGCCTGCGGTGAGATTCGGGGCGGGATTCACCTTCACGAAACCAGCCGCGCCCGTGATGGCCAGCAACAGGACGAGCGTCAGGGTGATCTGGGGGAAGAAGAGAAGAAGCATGATGCCGCCCGCGAGGGCCAGGGCGAATCCCCGGCGCAAACTCGGATGTCGCGCGAATCGCAAGTTCAGGAACAGCATCAGCGGGAGCCATGCGGCCGAATCGCCCACGTTCGGAATTACTACCTTCGTGATGGGAAACCCGCTCCACTGGAGGCAGACGGCTCCGGCCAGGGCGAGGAGAAAGGGCGCTCGGAGCAGCCGGAACAATAGGAAAGCGCCCGCGGCGAGGAGGCCGAGGTGGAAGAGATACTTGAACCGCAGCATTCCCTCCGGCCCCAGAAGCCAGTGTCCGATCAGGTGGACCGGGTAGAGGGGCGCCATCTCGGGATTGCCGAATTCGGGCGTTCCGCCGTACAGGTATGGGTTCCAGAACGGAATCGCGCCGTGCGTGAGGTTGTCATGGATGAATTGCTGGTGAGGGAGGTGGAACTCGGGCAAGTCCGCGCCCGGGAGCCGATCCATTTCGTAAAGAAAGATCCCGGGAAAGAGGAAGGGCAGGAGGAAGAGAAAGGCGATCGGAAAGAGATGTTTTGCCACGGCGGCGGTGTCTTGGGGTCCGGAATTCAGTTAAAGATGGGCGGACAAGATCGGGCGATCCCTCCGGGGTCGGGGGGAGGAGGCGATGTGTTTCGTAGGCTGGGGCCTACGGCTTCATGGAATTCCCCTCCGGGGAAATCGATACGATCCCGAAAGGTTCTCTTCCAAGGGAACGGGAGCGTGGCCCGTGTATCGCCAGAGGATTCCTGTCTATTCTTCTTCTTCCTGTTCGGGCGGGGGGCTGATATGGGTTTCGTCGTCGTTGCCGAATTGGGTCTCACGATTCTCGCGCCAGGGTTGGGG
>JABMPG010000642.1 GCA_013203855.1 bacterium | reverse complement strand
GGGCCTGGTTGCGGCGGGATTCGCGCAGGGCGGGGTCTCGGGCGAGGGCGGCCGTTTCCTGTGCCCAGAGGTCGGCCCGGGCCAGAGAGAGCACTTTGCCCCCCAGCCCTACGACTTCCGGCAGGCAGCTCGTATCCGCCGCCAGAACGGGCACGGCGCAGGCCATCGCTTCGAGAAGAGGCAGGCCGAATCCCTCATCCAGCGAGGGGAACACGAGGGCGAGGGCCCCGTGGTAAACCGCCGGGAGTTCGGCCGGACCCAGATCCTGCAGATGGCGGAAGAGGCCGCGCTCCCGCAGCCCTTTCAACTGGCCCAAGATCTGCTCGGCGCCGAAACCGCGTTGTCCTACCCAGACGACGGGGGGTGTCTCTTTGCATAGGATCTTCTCGAGATCCTTGAAGAACGCGGTAAAGAAAAGGGGATTCTTTCGCGCTTCGAGAGTTCCGACCATGAGGAGATAGCGCGGGGGCAGGCCCAGACGGGCTCGGATTTCATTCGCCCCGGCGGGCTCTTCGGCTTGGTAAACCGGCGCGGGAGCGTAGGGGGTGAGATCAAAGGAATCGGCATCGAGATTCGGCCAGCGTTTCCGAATCTGATCCCGCACGAAAGCGGTTCCGCAAAGGACACGGTCGGCTGCCTGAACGCTGCGTGCGATCACCCAGCGCATGTACATGCGAAACCGGAGAGGGTAGGCACGGGGAAAGGTGAACGTGCTGAGATCGTGGATCGTGACGACTCGAGCGGTGCGGGTCCGGTTTCCGGAAGGTATCAGAAAAGCCGGACCGTGAAAGATATCGGCGTTCCAGCGATCCAATAGGATGGGCAGTTCGCGGTGTTCCCACCAGTCGCCCCGGGGGTGGCTCTCGTAGTCGGCCTCAACCTCGATCCAACGGGCGTTGGGCGCGTTCTCAATAGCGGCGGGACGCAAAGCGGGATCTTCGCTCTTCAGGGTCGGAAAGAGAAACTCATCGTCCGGCGCGATGGCGGGCAGATGGGCGCACAGGTGGGACGTATAGTGTCCCACTCCGCTCATGCCGTGCCGAATGCACCGGGCATCTACCACAATTCGCATCGGGAGTCCTGTCGCTACGGGAAAGAGTCGGAAAAGGAGAATCTAAACCTTTCCAGCCTGCGGCATTTTTAACATCGCAAGGAGAGGGAAGCAAGGATGGCGGCATCCGGAGGTTGGGCGAGAACAAGAAACGGACATCCGAAGAGGCCCTGTTTGTGTGCGTGTGAGGAGAGGGAGACGACTGGTGGCGCCATTGGTCGGATCGTAGAGGGGGATCTGCCGGGAGGTGAAGGCCTGGGGCGCGCTCAAACCGGAGTTGACTGCGGTTGCGTTTGTCTCCATAGTGAGGTCGCGTTCGCCGGGGACGGGCGATGGGAGACCGACACGGACATGGAAAGCTATCTGGATCGATACATTTACGCGGGCGGGGTGATGATGGTTTTTCTCATCCCGACCTCGTTGCTGGCTCTGGGGTGGATCTTCAGGGGGTTCATTCAGTTGCGCCGCGCGCGGGTCATGCCGCGAAAATTGACCCAAGCGACGGCGGCAATCCATACCACCGAGGAGGCGCTGCGATTCGAGGAGGCGATGGAGACGCACCCCTCCAGTCTGGGACGGCTGGCCGCCCATCTCCTGAAACTCAACGTGGTGGGCGCGGATCGAAAGTCGGACGAGGAAGAGAACGAGGTTCTCCGCCCGGCGCTCAACGACGAAATCGATCGCCTGCTCCAGGAAACCGCAGGCCTGACCACCGTTTATGCCGTCGCGCCTCTCATGGGTCTTCTGGGGACGGTCATCGGCATGATCGGCACTTTCCAGGAGTTTACCACCAATCCCGAGCACAGCATCGCCGACCTGAGCTTCGGCATCAACGAGGCTCTTGTGACGACCATGTGGGGTCTGGTGATTGCGATTCCGGCCTTTATTTTCGTGCAGATTTTCCGTCGCTGCATCTTCCGTTATGAAAAAGAGTTGCTCCCCCGGGCGGCCAAAGATCTCGCGCGGCAGGTCTGGGAAAAGAAAAGAAATGAAGAATAGGTAAATGCAAAATGCGCAAAATCACGAAAAACTCCAAGATCTGAACTGTTTTCCTATGAACGGCATTCTTTCCATCCACAAACCCAAAGGCCCGACCTCGCATGACGTGGTGGCGAAGATCCGACGTCTGGCCGGCACGCGGCGGGTGGGGCATGCCGGCACACTCGACCCGATGGCCGAGGGGGTCCTGGTCTGCTGTCTAGGGCGGGCGACGCGTGTCGTGCCGTGGCTGACGGGCCTGCCGAAGGAGTACACGGGCGAGATGGTGCTGGGAGCGGAGAGCAATACGTATGATGCCGAGGGGGAGATACGGCCGGTGCGGGATCCTTCCGACGTGACCCGGGAGGCCGTGGAGAACGCTTTTCGTAGTCAGACCGGCTTTCTGGCTCAGGCCGCGCCACCCTTCTCGGCCGTAAAGGTCAGGGGAAAGAAGCTTTACGAGTATGCCCGCAAAGGGGAAGACGTTCCCGAGAAGATCCGTCCAGTGCGGGTCGATCGATTTGATATCGTTCGCTTTTATCCGCCCCGGGTGCTCTTCATTGCCCGCGTCGGCTCGGGCACATATATCCGTTCTCTGGCCCATGAGGCGGGCAAGGTTCTGGGGTGCGGGGCCTATCTGTCGGCCTTGTGCCGGACGAGCGTCGGCAGTTTTTCTCTGGAGGACTCGGTGAGTCTGGAGGCGCTGGAAGCGGATCCGGAGACGGTGCTGCTGGAGTCGCTTCTGCCGATCCCGCTGGCGTTAACCCATCTGCCCAAGGTGATTCTCCTGCCCCAGGCGGAGGCGCGCCTCCGCCACGGGGCCGCTTTCTTGGCTGAGGATATTCTCGAAGCCGGAGAGATCCCCCCGCCTGGAAGTCCTCTGCTTGTTCTTGACCGGCAGGGGGAGGCCATGGCCGTCGTCCATGCCGAAGCGGAGGGTGGTCCTTACAAGCCACTGCGGGTCCTTGTTTCGGATGACGGGGAGAGTCTGTAGTCCACGCCCGCAAAGCGGTTGGGTAACGAATCAAAGCCCGGCGAGTTCGTGTCGCCTTGACTGCGGAAGGCGGAGACGCCACAATAGGGACCTACCCACCGC
>JABMPG010000641.1 GCA_013203855.1 bacterium | reverse complement strand
TTTTTGAGCAAGGCAAGAAAGCCAAGCCTTGCCTGATCTACATCGACGAGATCGACGCCGTAGGACGCCATCGCTTCACCGGCATCGGCGGCGGGCATGACGAGCGTGAGCAGACCCTGAACCAGCTCTTGGTCGAACTTGACGGTTTCGCCTCCAACGAAGGCGTTATCGTGATGGCTTCGACCAACCGTCCCGACGTTCTCGATCCCGCCCTGCTCCGTCCCGGCCGCTTCGACCGGCAGATTCGCGTGGATCTACCCGACGTCATCGGCCGCGAGAAAATTCTCGAGGTCCACTCCCGCGATCTTGAAATGGCGGAGTCCATCGAACTCAAGATCATCGCCCGCGGGACGCCGGGGTTCAGCGGTGCCGACCTTGCGAACCTGTGCAACGAGGGCGCACTCCTGGCCGCCCGCCGCAACAAGGATAAGATCGAAATGGCCGATCTGGAAGAGGCCAAGGATCGCGTCATGATGGGGCCGGAGCGCCGCAGTCTCGCCATGACCGAGAAGGAGCGCATCAGCACGGCCTATCACGAGGCGGGGCACGCCCTTGTCGCCAAGCTCACGGGCCACGCCAGCCATAAGGTTCATAAGGTCACGATCATCCCCCGCGGCCGCAGCCTTGGCCTTACCGCCGTGCTCCCCGATGAAGAGCAGCATTGTCAGAGCCGCTCCCAACTCCGCAACATCCTGCTCTATGCCATGGGCGGTCGCGCCGCCGAAGAAATACAGTTTGACGAATTCACCACCGGCGCCGCCAACGATCTTCAGCGCTGCACCGACATCGCCCACCGCATGGTCTGCGACTTCGGGATGAGCGATAAGATCGGACCTCGCACCTGCGGCAGCACCGGCAGCGAGGTTTTCCTGGGCAAGGACCTCGGTCGGGAACGCGACTACAGCGAAGAAACCGCGAGCACGATCGATACCGAAGTGCGGGACTTCCTCTCCGCCGCCTATGAAGAAGCGAAGGGGCTCGTCGATACCCATCGCGACGCCCTCGACCGAATTGCCCAGGCATTGCTGGATCGCGAAAGCATCGACGGCCATGAACTGGACCTTCTCATCGAGGGCGAGGAACTGCCTCCGCTGTTCAAGGAAGGCGACCGCCCCACCCCGCCCGTCCCCCCGGACGAGCCCGAGAAGGAAGAAATAGTGGAGAGCCGGACCGAACGACGGGTTCTTCGGGACCCATCCGTTCAGCCTTCTTGATTGTCGCAAACTCCGCCCGGAGCCGTCGCACAACATCATCACTCATCTATCAGCCATGAGGAACACGGGAATGCGCCGCACTTCGCGCCTTTTTTTTCACATCATCAGCCTCGGCCTGCTCGCCGCGCTGTCCGCCTGCGCCACCATGAACCCCTTCGCCGAACTCGACACCCTTCGCGAACTCAAGCGCAAACAGGACATCTACATCCAGCAGCAAAAGACGCAACTACAGCAGAGGAACGGGGAATACCTCCAACTGCGCCAGCAGAGCGAAAGCCGAATCGCCGCCCTCGAGAACGAACTGAAAACAGCCCAGGCCGAGAGGCAGAAAGCCCTCGCCGAACGCACTCGCCGCGAGGAAACACTCCAGGCCGCCAACACCCAGACCCAGCAGCGTGCCGAAGCCCTCGCCAGCGATCTCGAATACTATCAGAACCAGAACGAAACGCTCACCCAGACCGTCGCAGATTTCCAGTCGGAATTGCAGCAGCGCCAGAACGCCATCGCCGAACAGGAAAAGAAGGTCGCCGACCTGCAAGCCTCGCTTGAGTCCGCCAAGGCCTCCCTCGAAAAACAGCAGTCCGACACCAAGTCCGTCACCGCCCAACTGCAGGAACAGAAATCGAAGGCCGCATCCCTCGAAAAGGACCTCCAGCAGGCCCAGAAGGACCTGAGCGAACAGAAGAGTGGGCAGGATCAGACCCAAGGCAAACTGACCGCGGCTCTCGAAAAGGCCGAAGTCCTTAAGAAGGAAAAAGAAGCCCTCCAGAACCAGATCGCTTCGCTCCAGAAGACCGGCGGCTCCTCCCTGCCCCCCGCACCGACTCCGGTTGAGAACCGCGAACTCCACGACGCCCACACTCTTCTCAAATCGTCATTTCGACCTTTGGCCGACGCTGGATACGCCGAAGTCTTGCGCGATGAGCGAGGCCTCGTTATCCGTCTCGGCGTCGATTATCTCTTCCATCCCGGCTCCCTGACACTCGACCCCGCCGTCCTGCCTACCCTCGACCAGATCGCGAGCGTGGTCAATCGATCCTCTAGCCAGTACGTCGAAATCCAAGGCCACACCGACGCGCAACCCCTTGTCAACCTGCCCTTTGAAGACAACTGGGGCCTCGCCGCCGAGCGTGCTAACAAGGTTCTGCGCTATCTCGTCGAAGACGCCGGCGTTCTCCCCGGGCGAATCAAGAGTTCCTCGTGCTCACAATATCGACCGCTCAAAGCCGACGCCTCCAGCCTGAACCGCCGGGTCGAAGTCATCATCAGCCCCGAGCCGTGACAAGCAGGGACGCCCTCCCGTATCCTGCTTACTGGCTGCTGGTTACTTCCCCATGGCTCCAGACCCGGTCCAGAAGTTCCGTCGCAACCACCGGCCCGTCGCAGCAGACCCGGATCATCCCTTCCCGGCCCGGCACCACGCACCCCATGCAGGCGCCCACGCCACACCCCATCTGATTTTCGAGTGAAAACTGGCCCTCCAGCCCGCGCTCCCGCATCGGCCCCAGAAGGGCATTCATCATCGCAGGCGGACCGCAGGAGACGATCTGGACATCTGGACCGAGATGGGCAGTCGCGGCCGTTGTGACGAATCCCCTCTCGCCCCGGGTGCCGTCCTCCGTCGTCAGAACCAGCTCATCCGCCACCTTCTCGATCCTGTCCAGCAACACAAAATCCGCTTCCGTCCGCGCCCCGTAACAGAAAACGATCCGCCCCGCCCCCTGCACCGCCTCGGCGCGCATCCGCCGGGCCAGGAAATGGACCGGCGCCACGCCCACCCCCCCGGCCACGATCAACGCCGGTCGGGCGGGGTCGACTTCGAACGCCGTGCCCAAAGGACCGACGGCCAGGATTCGCGAGCCGACGCCCAACTGGCTCAGCTGCCGCGTCCCCTCACCGATCACCTGCAGCAGAAAATCGATCTCCTCATCCTCGGCGCGCGCGTCGCAGATGCTGATCGGCCTTAACAGCAGGGGCGAGGTCGAGTCGAGGGCGCGCAGGTTGAAGAACTGCCCCGGTCGGCACGCCCGGCAGACCACTCCGTCCAGCCCGAATGTGAGCAGGTGCGTCTTGGGATTCAGCGGCACGTTCCGCTTCAGTTCCATCTCGAGTTTCTGCTTCATGAACACAAACCTCTTCCGTTATCGGGCCCGGGCAGGCTCCCTAGTTTCGCCCAAGAATATCCGGCTCTCAACCCGGAGGCCAGGTGAACTTCCGCCCGCCCAGAAGATGCAGGTGGATGTGGAAAACCGATTGTCCCGCGCCCTCCTGGCAGTTCCACACCAGCCGGTAACCATCCTGGTCCACCTCGTCGTCCTGGGCGATTTTCTGGGCCACGAGAACCAGCCGCCCCACCAGGGGGGCATCGTCCGCCTCCAACTCGTTCAGCGTCGGAATGTGCTTGCGCGGCACGATCAGAACATGCGTCGGCGACTGGGGATTGATGTCACGAAACGCCACGCAATCCTTGTCCTGATGCACGATATCCGCCGGAATCTCACCGGAGACAATTTTGCAGAAAAGACAGTCGGACATGAGCGTATCTCCTTCTCTTTTCTTGAGACTATGAACAGCGGGAAAGAGAGTCAATCCTATTCGGCCTGAGGCAGTTGTTTCTGCAGATCTGCCGGGTCAAACCTGGCCAGTATGTCCACCACAAACGCTTCCGGCACATTCGTCCACTCCGTCCAGCTTCCCACGATCATATCCCACGTCTCGTACGGATTCGCCAGGATCAGGTGCGGTTCGACCTCGTCATAGACATTCTTCACGAAAGTATCCACGTCCTGCTCAGTTTCTCCTCCCATCCACTCGTGCGCGCGAACGACCATCTCCTGAAAAAGCCCTACGCTCTTCGGATCTTTCCGATCGTAGGCCAGCGCCGCCGCCCCCCAACTCTGACTGGCCGCGTACTGAAACAGATCGGGCGACATCTGGTTTGCCCGCAAAGAGGTCCCGTAAGTGGCCAGCATCACCCTGAGCTGCGGACCGACATCATTCAGCCCCCGGAAGGCCGCTCGAGCATTCGGTTTCCCCTCGTCCCGCTCCCGGATCAGCCCCTGAATCCGCGGCAGGGCCGGTTGCAGTTGACGTCCCACCGTATCGCGCACGCGACAGTAACGCTGGAAAAGGTCCTCGTCGAAGAGAGGCGGCAGGGCCGCGTCGAAGGGAAAATCCCTTTCCAGAGCGGGAATCGTCTCGTTCTGGAATTTCGTCAGGTCTCTGGCGAGAGAAACGATCTCCATTCCGCCACCGATCTCGCGACCATAGAACATCACGATCAGTCCGATGATCAGAAGCGCCACGACCAGCACGATGAGCAAAGG
>JABMPG010000640.1 GCA_013203855.1 bacterium | reverse complement strand
CTTCCTTCGGAGAACCGAAGAGGTAGGTGGCCGAATCGCCTCGCCGGGCGGTCCAGGCGTGGCGGTCCTCGGCGATGGGGCGGTTGGTCCCGTCTCTCAGGGGGTCGGGGTTTCCGGTCGTGGCTTGGAGTTTGGCTTGGCGGGTGAGTTCGGGGATGTCCTGGGCAACCCAAGGGAGCCAGCAGTCGTCCTGGATGAGGGACTGTTGGAGTTCGTTCATGTGCTTGGCGATTTCGCGGGGGGAGATGCCGTGTGCGACGGCCATGGCGGCGGCGGTTCCGACGGCCTGGCCCATGACGCCTCCAGTAGCGATGAGGCGGGTGGAACTCATGGCGGCGTGGGTGCAGCTGTGGTTGCGTCCGGCGAACATGAGGTTGTCGATGTTTTTGGAGTAGAGGCTGCGATAGGGGATGCCGTAGGGGCAGGGGGAGTGGTGGAAGATGGTTGCGGGTGAGCCGACTCGAACGGACCAGAATCCGCCGGGATGGTGATCGTCCATGCTCCATCCGCCGTAGGCGACGAGGTCGTCGAACTTGCCTTCGGCGTCGATGTCAACCTGGGAGAGGACGTGGTCGCCCACGTAGCGGCGGCTCTCTCGCTTGCCGGGCATGAAGCTGAGGTATTCGATAGCCCATTTGTCGGCCTTGGCTTCGGGGCAGCGGTTCTTGACGTGGTCCCATACGCCGAGGGTGATCTTGAGGCATTCGTCCTTCATCCATTCGGCATCGTGAGTGCTGTCGTGCTCGCCGCCCATCTCGGCCCACCAGTATCCCTCGTTGAGCATCACGTGGTGGCGGACGCCGTAGGGAATGTCATCGCAGGTGTCGAAGCGGTAGGCCCACTTGGGGGCTTCGAAGGTCTGGACGGAGCCGTGTTCGCGGCACTGGACGATGCATGTCATTCCCATCGTCTTGCGGTCGGCCTTTTCAGGAGCGATGGATTCGCCGAACTCGGATCTGGCCTCGCGTCCGATGCGGCATTCGGCTTTCGTGAGGGGGGCGAGGATGCCTTCTCCGGAGCAGTCGGCGAAGATTTTCGCTTTGACGGTGTGGAAGGTCTGGGTGGTGAGTTGCCAGCCCGTGACGCTGACGATGTGATTGCCGTCCATCACGGCGTCCATGACGGAGCAGTTGAGGAGCAGGGTCAGGTTGGGCTCGAAGTGGGCGGTTTCGTAGAGAAGCAGGTCCCAGATTGGAAACTGAATGTTGGGGTTGCGGCGGCAGTTTTCGAGGCGGAGTTCCTCGAGGATGCCGGTCTCACGCGTGTTCGGAATCTGGTTTCCTCGGTCGGCGCCGCTGAGGGTGACGCGGATCTCGCCCGAGGCGTTTCCTCCGAGGACCGCCCGGTCCTGCATGAGGACGACCTTGGCCCAACGACGGGCGGCGGCGACGGCGGCGCAGAGGCCGGCCATTCCCCCGCCGACTACGCAGAAGTCGACGGAGTGGGTTTCGGTGGGGAAGACTTTCTGGTCTTTCAGCAACTGGTTCATTCTCGGTCTCTCCTTGGTGTTTGGCTGTCGGGATCTTCCATCTCTACTTCAGGTAAAAGTTGAAAAGCCTGCTATTTTCAGCACCCCACGTTTTGTCGAGGATGTAGCGGACGCCGCCAGTCTTTTTTCGGATGGGGACACGAATGTGGCGCTGGTGGTTGTCGTCACAGACCGCGGCGTTCTGCCAGGAATTGCCGTCGAGGATTTGAATGCGGAAGCGTCGGGGCATCATGCGGGGGACGAACGTGCTGCCGGGACGGGTTGTGCGCAGGGCGATATAGGTTTCGAGTCCGCTGTCGAGAGCGAGGATGGCCTCGGTGACGTCTTCCGGCTTGTCAAACAGATACTCGATGTGGCTGCCTTCCCGTGCGGTCCAGGCGTGCTCGTTTCCGTCGATGGGGCGTGCGAAGCCGTCGCGGACGGCTTCGGGGTTTCCATGGGAAGCGGCAAGTCGGGCCTTCCATGTCAGGGGTGGGTATTCATGTGGAATCCAGGGGAGATAGCAGTCGTCGTCGATGAGTCTCTGTTGGAGGTCTTTCATCCGGGAGTTGATGTCGCGGGGCGCGAGGCCCTTTTCGATGGCCATGGCGGCGGCGGTTCCGACGGCCTGGGCCATGACGGCGCAGGTGCCCATGACGCGGGTGGAACTCATGGCGACGTGGGAGGCGCTGTGAACGCGGCCGGAAAACATGAGGTTGTCGATGTTGCGGGAATAGAGGGTGCGGTAGGCAATGCCGTAGGGGGAGGGGCAGGGGTGCCAGATTGTGGCGGGGGCTCCGACGCGGATGGAGTAGAAGCCGCCGGAGTGGTGGTCGTCCATGGTCCATCCGCCGTAGGCCACCATGTCGTCGAACTTGCCCTCGGACTCGATGTCGCCTTGGGTGAGGATGTGGTCGCCCTCGTATCGGCGGCTTTCGCGTTTGCCGGGAAGGAAGCCGATCCATTCAATGGCCCAGCGGTCGGCTTCGTGGTCGCCGCAGTTTTTGATGTGGTCCCAGACGCCGAGGACGATCTTGAGAATTTCGTCGCGGAGTCTTTCGGTGTCGTGGATGCTGTCGTGTTCGCCGCCCATTTCGAGCCACCAGTATCCCGCTCGCCAAGGGCCCTTGTGCCCTCCCGGTCCCCAAGGGAGGTCCTGGCATTTGTGATAGCGGTAGGCCCAGGAGGGCGGGGTGAAGGGCTGGTCGGAGTCGTGCTCTCGGGAGTGGATCAGGCAGGTCATGCCCATGGTTTTGTTGTCGGCTTTTTCGGGGGCGATGGATTCGCCGAACTCGTCGCGGCCCTCTCGGCCTGTGCGACAGGCGGCTCCGGTGAGGGGAGCGAGAATGCCGTCGCCGGAGCAGTCGGCGAAGATTCGGGCGCGGACGTGGTGGAGGGTTTGTGTGGTGAGTTGATAGGCGGAGACGCTGACGATGTGATCTCCGTCCATCTCGGCGTCCATGCAGGAGCAGTTGAGGAGGAGGGTGATGTTGGGTTCGAAGTGAACTGCCTCGTAGAAGAGGAGATCCTGGATGGAATAGCTGAGGTTTGGGTTGCGGCGGCAGTTGTCGAGGCGGAGTTCTTCGAGGATTCCGGTCTCGCGCATGTTGGGGATTTCGTGAACGCGGTCGGCGCCGTTGATGCAGACGCGGCATTCGCTCGAGGCATTTCCGCCGAGGACGTGGCGGTCGTGCATGAGGAGGACTTTCGCGCCGTGGCGGGCGGCGGCGATGGCGGCACACATGCCGGCGATACCGCCTCCGACGACGCAGAAGTCGACGTTGTGTTCGCGATGGGGGAAGAGTTTCTGGTTGTCGTGGAAGATCTGGGGCATATTTCGGGCTCCGTGTGCTTTGATTTCGAGTGTGACAGATGGAGGAGCCTCCACCCCTCTTTCAGTGCTATACGGATTTTCAGGCGTGATACCCAGGGCGACGCTTCGCTTGCCTTGGGCCTTGAACCCTCGCGCCCTCAGCGCCTCTTGATATCTGTAACTCGGCGTGCTCAGGGCTGGGGCAGAGCCGGAGCTGTTTCCAGAATGACTGGCACGCTGGTCACCTCAAGGCCTCTTTCGTCCCGGACAGAGAGGAACCAGATGAGGGCTTCGTGGGGGGGCATGGGCGCGCGGACGAATTCTCCGTCGATCTGAGCGGGCAGGGACTGCCATTCCCGTTCGGTGTTGGGGCGTGGGTCGGTGGTGAAATGCATTTCGGCCGCTACGATGGGAGAGGGGGACTGAACCTTGGCAGTGACGCTGTTGACGGCGAGAGTGGTCTGGGCGATTCGGGGAGGCGCGGGTTGGCTCTTGAGGTACTGACCAATGAAGGCCTCGATCTCAGGGGGCTCGATAGCCGAACCGTGGCCATGTTTCATGCCGATGATGAGGCGCATATTCCTATGCGCTGAGACCGCTTCGAAGCTGCGCGTCCAGGCTTCGAGATAGTACCAAGGGTCGTTCGTGCCGTTGATGAAGAACATAGGGACGCGGGCGGAGGCGAGGTATCGGGACGGGTCCCAGAGTTCGAGCCAGCGCTGGCGTTGTTCAGGTGTCATGGCGGCGAGTTGGCGGTTCTTCCACCCGCTGTCGAGGTCCAGGAAACCGGAGCCGTAGACGGGGACGGCGGCCTTGAATCGCGGATCGAGAGAAGCGGCGAGACAGGTGAGATAGCCCCCCCAACTGAGACCGTGGACGGCGGTGCGAGCGGGATCGACTTCAGGGAAACTCCGGATTAGAGAGTGGGCCAGAAGGACGTTCGCAAGGGCGTGGTACTGCCAGACTTCCTCGGCGGGCCCGTCGACGGTATCGAATATGAGGGAGCTGCCGAAGGGCGCTCCCCCGTCGAGGAGGGGGTCCTTCTCGGGGCCTTTTGCTCCGAGGTCCATGGCGATTGCCGCGTAGCCTCGTTCGGCCCAGAGTTCGGTCCAGTTCGCGTAGGCCGATCCTCCACCGCCGTGGATGAGGACGATCCCGGGCAGGTCGCGGTCGAGTTCGGGATTTCCCTGTAGTCGGCCGGGCGTGCAGTAGTAAGCGAAGACTGAGGTCTGGTGACCCTTATAGTCGAGCCCCTGGTAGAGGAGGCTGCGGGCGGGGTCTTCTCCGGGCAGCCATCGGACGGTGGGCGCTTTCTGAAGCGCTTCGAGGTTCCAAGGGGTGCTATCCGGCAGGGGCGAGGCGAAATTTCCGGAGGCTGGCAGGCCGGCGCATCCAACGAGAAGAAGAAGGGGCAATGCGAGAAGGATTTTCACTCGGGTCTATCTCCTTGTGTCTTGTTTCTCTTTTGCCGGGCATCGAGGCGTTCGAGATCTGCCTCGGAGGGTGCAGGAAGATCTTTCAGGATCTGGTTGAAACGTCCGCGGGCGGCAATGACTTCGGGGTTCTGGGAGTCGGTGACGTCGAGATATTTCATATCATCCCAGCGTTCTCTTTTGCAGTCGAAGAAGCGACCTTTTGCGTCGATGAGCCAGCGCTTGTCTCGCAGCCATCGCAGGTTGGCATAGAAGCTGAAGATCCAGTCCCGTTCGTCTGAGGTGTTTCCTTGGAGGATCGGGGCAAAACTCTTGCCGTCGATGGGGTAGTCCTTCGGGATTCGATCTCCGGCGAGGTCGCAGAGAGTAGGCAGGATGTCGGAGAAATCGACGAGGGAATCGACAGGTCCCAAGGCCCTGGTCCGCGCTCCGTTGACGATCAGGGGAACCTGGGGGCCGCGCTCGAATTCGAGGTGCCCCTTGCCGTACTCCGCGGTCCCGTTGTCTCCGGTGAAGAGGAGGATCGTGTTCTCCCGAAGTCCCGTCTCTTCCAGGTGGCGAACGATCCGGCCGACGAGATAGTCGATGTACTCGGTGTTTGATTTCAGGTTGCCGGGAATCCGTACGCCGGTCTTGTTTCCTTCGGGGTCGCGCTGGGGGACGTCGAGGTAGACGTGGGACTTCATCTTCTGGAAGTCGATCGCCATGTGGGGCAGGCACATGGAGTAGTAGGCGAGGAAGGGGCGGTCCTTGTTTCGCTCCATGAAATCGAGGAGGAAGTCGACGTAGATATCCGGGCCGAAATCGTCGGGACCGGTCGGGACGGGCTTGTCGTTTCGAATGACGGCGGGATGCCAGTAGCGTGAGGCGATGCCGGGCGTGACCGATCCGGGAGT
>JABMPG010000639.1 GCA_013203855.1 bacterium | reverse complement strand
GTCGAGGACGGCGATTCCCTACTCGACGGCGGCATCGAAATCGTCGCGCAGCCGCCGGGCAAGAAACTCCAGAACATCACGCTGCTCTCGGGCGGCGAGCAGGCCCTCACCGCCGTCTCGCTCATGTTCGCCATCTTCCTTTACAAGCCCAGTCCCTTCTGCGTCATGGATGAAATCGACGCCCCCCTTGACGACACGAACGTGCTGCGGTTCCGAGAGATGCTGCGAAACTTCGCCGAACGCACGCAGTTCATCATCATCACCCACAACAAAATCACTATGGATCTCGCCGACACCATCTATGGCGTCACTATGCAGGAAACCGGCGTGTCCAGCCTCGTCTCCGTCAGTTTCGACCAGGTGGAACGCCTGGCAACCGTTTCATAGACGCGGGGTTGCCTTGAACCGGCGTCCCCGCTTGCCTTCACTTGCTCGTTGACAGCGTCGGTCAAGACGTGTGCAATACGTCCATAGTCGAGTTGGGTTATCCGAACACTCCAACACCAAGGGGGCTGTGTCACAATGAAGAAACGGAAAGTCGGAGTCATGATCGAGTCGTTCCGCCTGGGAGTCCGGGGCGGCATTCTCAAGGCGGCCGAAATTGGCGCTGATGGATTTCAGATCTATGTCACCAAAGGCGAGATGGCGCCTGAAAACATGGACCGTTCCGCCCGGCAGGCCTTCAAACAGTTCGTCGCCGACCAGGGGCTCGTCATCAGCGCCCTCTGCGCCGACTACGGGCGCGGATTTCTCGACGCGTCGAGGAACGAGGAAAAGGTGGAGAAATCAAAGCGGTGCGTGGATCTCGCGGTTGATCTGGGAACCAACGTTGTCACCACCCACATTGGCAAACTTCCCGAGGACAAAAACGACCCGGCCTATCGCGCCTGCAAGCAAGCCGTCACCGAACTTGCCCGGTACGGCGAGTCCAAGGGTGTCTATTTCGCCACCGAGACCGGACCCGAAAGCCCCGCGCACCTCAAGGAATTCCTCGACGGCATTCCCGCCGAAGGCATCCGCGCCAACTACGACCCGGCCAATCTCGCCATGTTCGACTTCGATCAGCTCGGCGGAGTCAAGATCCTCAAAGACTACATCGTTCACACCCACGCCAAGGACGGACTGAGGGGCGAGATCGTTGAAGTCCCCCTCGGAGAGGGAGCGGTCGACTTCCCGAAATACATCACCCTCCTCGACGAAATCGGCTACGATGGCTTCCTCACCATCGAACGCGAAGTCGGCGAAGATCCCGTCAAGGATATCATCCAGGCCGTGAAGTTCCTGCGCAGCCTATAGGAAAAGACACGCCGCCGGCACGGGGCCGACGGCGGGGCAAACATTTTACGGCAAACAGATTTGACTACTTCGCGACGGTGTGAGCAGAAGACCAGGCGCCGAAGTGCTTTTCGAGCGCTTCCTCGATCTGCCGGGCGATGCCGCGCGGATCGAGACCATTGCGGAGGAAAAGTTCCTCTACGCTCCCTTGCTCGATCCAGCGGTCCGGTAGACCGAGGGTCAAGGCCCGTTTGTGAAAATCGATTTCACCCAACGCCTCATTGACTGCTGAGCCGAAGCCGCCCGGCAGACAACTGTCCTCGAGGGTCACGAGGAGGTCGTACTCTTGGGCCAGCCGGGACAGCAGCGGACGATCCAGCGGCTTGACGAAACGCATGTCGACGACCCCGGTGCCGATGCCAGCCTGACCGAGGATCTTCGCGGCGGCCAAGGCATTGGTTGCTATGGGGCCGAGAGACAGAATCGCCACCTTTTTCCCCATCTCCTGCGGCTCGCTGAGAATGTCTCCCGTGCCGATCTCAATCGTCGCGGGCGGGCCGGCCTCGACAGGCACGCCGACCGCCTTTCCGCGAGGATACCGATAGGCGATCGGGCCGTCTTCGTAAGCGGCCGCCGTCGCCACCATCCGCCGCAACTGTTCCTCGTCCCGGGGCGCCATCACAACCAGGTCGGGGATCATCCGCAGATAGGCGATGTCGAAAACACCATGGTGGGTCGGACCGTCGTCCCCCACCAGGCCAGCCCGGTCCAGGGCGAAGGTGACGGGCAGTTTCTGGAGGGCAACGTCATGAATGATCTGGTCGAAGGCGCGCTGCATGAAGGACGAGTAGATGGCAACGACGGGACGTAGTCCCTCGCACGCCATTCCGGCTGCGCTGCAAACGGCGTGGGACTCGGCGATGCCCACGTCATAGAGACGATCCGGAAAGCGCCGCGCGAACGTATCGAGTCCGGTGCCCTTGGCCATCGCCGCCGTGATGGCGACAATCCGGTCGTCCTTTTCCGCCAGCTCAGTCAGTGTCTCGCTGAAGACTTCGGTGTACGTCGGCACGAGAGGCGCGGACGACTCCGAGCCGGGGTTTACATCGACCTTCTCGCCGGTGCTGATCTTGAAACCGTAGTTGCTGTGCCAGCTCTCCGGGTCCAACTCGCTGTACTCGTAACCCTTGCCCTTCGTGGTCTTGACATGAAGCAGAATCGGGCCCTTTAGATCGCGGACATGCTCGAGAATTTCGATGAGGCCCGCCATGTCGTGACCGTCCACCGGGCCCAGGTAACGGATACCCATTTTCTCGAAAATCGTCTCTTCGGGGACGATCAGGTTCTTGATGCTGCGCTCCAGGCGCTGGCTGAAATCCACCACCCGCTTGCCGACGGCCGGAACCCGGTTCATCAGGTCTTCGGCTGTCTCCTTGGAGCGGTTGTAGATCTGGTTAGTGATCAGGAAATTGAAGTGACGGGAAATCGCCCCGATATTGGGGGAGATGCTCATCTTGTTGTCGTTGAGGATGATAAGCATGTCGGGCCGGAGATATCCGACGTTGTTGAGGGCCTCATAGCACAGCCCTCCGGTCATGGCGCCGTCGCCGCAGATGGCCACCACGCGGTTCTTCTCGCCCCGGCGGTCGCGGGCCAGAGCCATTCCAAGGGCAGCCGAGATAGCGGTGCTGGCGTGGCCGACTCCGAAGTTGTCATACGGGCTTTCGTTTCGGCGCGGAAAGCCGCTGATGCCGTCCGCCAGACGCAGTGTGTGAAAGGACTGAGCCCGGCCGGTAAGGAGTTTGTGTGAATAGGTCTGGTGTCCCACGTCCCAGACCAGTCTGTCCTCGGGGGTGTTCAGAGCGTAGTGCAGGGCAATCGTCAGTTCCACAACCCCGAGAGAGGGGGCGAAATGGCCGCCGTTGCGGGAGCAGGTCTGGGCGATGATGCGGCGTATCTCGGAAGCGATGCTCTCCAGAGTCTCAAGGCGAAGGCCTTTGAGATCCTTGGGAGAGGTGATTTTTTTCAACCAGGTGGTTTCCTGCATAGTCTTTTTATGATTCCTCGCTCTCGTCGCGGGACTCATCCAGATCGCGCGCAGCAAGGGCGCCGTCTTGGTCTTCGACCAGTTCCCGGATCTTCAGTTCCACTTCCTGGAGACGGTTTTCGCAGGCCTTAGAGAGGGCCCGGCCCTTCTGGAAGAGAGTGATCGCTTCGTCGAGGGAGGTCGAGCCGTTCTCCAGTTTCTCGACGATTTTTTCCAGATCTTTGAGGTTCTGCTCGAAGGTTTTTTTGGGTGTCATAGGTGGACGTACCGTACAGGCAAGTGGCTGGGCGAATGCCCGAAGAAGTATTTTCCCACCCCTCCCAGACC
>JABMPG010000071.1 GCA_013203855.1 bacterium | reverse complement strand
TTCTTGCCCGTCAGGTCGGCGTTCCCCACATCGTTGTCTATCTCAACAAGTGCGACATGGTCGACGACGAGGAACTCCTCGAACTGGTCGAACTGGAAGTCCGCGAACTTCTCGACAAGTACGAATTCCCCGGCGACGCCACCCCCATCGTGCGCGGTTCTGCTCTCAAGGCGCTCGAAGGCGACGCCTCCGAGATGGGCACCGGGTCCATCGACCGTCTCATGGACGCCCTTGATAGTTACATCCCCCAGCCCCAGCGGGCGCTGGACTTGCCGTTCCTGATGCCTGTCGAAGACGTCTTCTCCATCACCGGCCGCGGCACGGTTGCCACCGGCCGTGTCGAGCGCGGCGTTGTCAAGACCGGCGAGAACATCGAAATCGTCGGCGTCAAGGCCACCATTAAGACCGTGGTGACCGGCGTCGAAATGTTCCGCAAAATCCTGGACCGCGGCGAGGCCGGCGACAATGTCGGCTGCCTGCTCCGCGGCGTGGAAAAAGAGCAGATCGAACGCGGCCAGGTCCTCTGCGCCCCCGGTTCTATCACTCCCCACACCAAGTTCAAAGGCCAGGTCTACATCCTCTCCAAGGATGAAGGCGGACGCCACAAGCCCTTTTTCAAGGGATACCGGCCCCAGTTCTACTTCCGGACCACCGACGTGACCGGCAACATTGAACTACCCGAGGGCGTGGAAATGGTAATGCCTGGCGACAACATCGAAATCGTCGCCGAATTGATCACCCCGATCGCTATGGAAAAAGAACTGCGCTTCGCCATCCGCGAAGGCGGACGAACCGTTGGCGCCGGCGTCGTCAGCGAGATCATCCAATAACCTTTCGGACCAGACCGAGGCAGGCGGAGCCCAAATCTCCGCTCGTCCCCGCGCAAGGAGAGTTCCGGCAAAATGGCAGGCCAGAAGATACGCATCAGCCTCAAGGCGTTCGACCACCGGCTTCTCGATCACTCGGTAGGGGAAATCGTCGAAACGGCCCGGCGCACCGGCGCAAAGGTGGCGGGACCGATCCCGCTTCCCACGCGCATCTCGCGCTACACCGTTCTTCGATCGCCCCACGTCGACAAAAAATCCCGCGAGCAGTTCGAGATGCGCCAGCACAAGCGGCTGGTCGATATCGTCGATCCCTCGCAGAAAACACTCGACGCGTTAACCGGCCTCGATTTGCCGGCGGGCGTGCACGTGGAGATCAAACTCACGTGACGCCAACCGAAGGCCGGTTCGCGCCGAACCGGCGGATCGCCCTTGGCGGCGATCCGGTAGGAATTCAGCCAAACTCCGCAGCAGGTTTCGCGCCGGCTGCGTGGAGGAATAGATAGTCATGGCGATAGGACTGTTAGGCAAAAAACTAGGGATGTCGCAGATTTTCGACGAAAAGGGAGCCGCTATACCGGTCACCCTCATCGAAGCGGGCCCCTGTCCCATTCTACAGAAACGCGTGCCTGAAAAAGACGGCTACAGCGCCCTGCAGATCGGATTCGACCAACGCCGGGAAAAGAACGTGACCCGCCCGATGCTGGGCCACTTCAAAAAAGCCGACGCCGAACCCGTGCACTGCATCCGTGAACTCCGCCTCGAAGACACCAACGGCTATGAGGTCGGACAGACCCTTAACGTCAAAGTCTTTGAGATTGGCGACCGGGTCGACATCTGCGGCACGAGCAAAGGCCGCGGTTTCAGCGGAACCATCAAGCGTTTCAACAGCCACCGTGGGCCCACAACGCACGGGTCGATGTACCACCGTCGCCCCGGGTCGAGCGGCGCATCCGCCGATCCCTCGCACGTCTACAAAGGCAAAATCAACCCTGGCCAGTACGGCAACTCTCGAACCACCGCCCAGAATCTTACGGTGTTGGGAATGGATGCCGACCGAAACCTGCTCATTGTGAAGGGAAGCATCCCCGGAGCCACCAACGGCTACGTGATGATCAGCAAGAGCGTCAAGGGTCGCAAGAACTAAGGACTGATCCGGCGGCCGCCATCCGGCCCGTTCTATTTTGGGAGAAACAAGCATGCCAACGGTAGCGGTAAGAAATCTCGAAGGCAAAGAAGTCAGTCAACTCGACTTGGCATCCGCCATCTTCGAGTCGGATATCAAACTCCACTGTGTGCGTCAGGCGGTCAACCGCCAGCTCGCCCGCCGGCGACTGGGCACCGCCTCTACCCGGAATCGCGCTCTGGTCACGGGGAGCAATGCAAAGCCTTGGGCACAGAAGGGCACCGGACGCGCCCGAGCGGGTACCCGAAAATCCCCCATCTGGCGAGGAGGTGGCACCGTCTTTGGACCCTCTCCCCGCGAATACGGCGGGCAAATCAACCGCAAGGTTCTTCGCTCCGCCCTCTTGTCCTGCCTGTCGGCCTATGCCAGAGACCAGGAAATCATCGTCCTGGATACCATCGACTTCGACAAGCCCCGGACACGACAGGTTGCCGACCTCGTGCGCGCGCTGGACCTTGAAGGGAAGCGCGTCCTTTTCGTCACGGACGAGACCAATTTCAACTTGGCCCTCAGCGCCCGCAATGTCCCCGGCATCGACGTCATCAACTGCGCCAATCTCAACACCTATGATCTGACCACCCATGACGCGCTCATCGCCACGTCCGCGGCGATCAAACGCATCGAGGAGACATACGCATGAAGGCCAGTCCCTACGACATCCTCATCCGACCCGTGATCACCGAGGACAGCATGGACCGCACCGGCCTCGGCGAACCCCAGTACACGTTCCGGGTCGCCCTCAAAGCCAACAAGATCGAGATTGCCCGGGCTGTCGAACAAGCGTTCGGCGTCCGCGTCAAAAACGTGAACACCCTGCGGCAGACCGGAAAAGTCAAGACGATGCGCCGCCGCACTGGCAAGCGCCCCGACACTAAGAAGGCCTTCGTCACCCTCGAGACCGGCCAGACCATCGACATTTTCTAACCAGGCGGAAACGGATCGAAGCCATGTCCATCAAGAGCTATAAACCCACTACCCCCAGCCGTCGCACCATGACGACCCTCGGCAACGAGGAAGTGACCCGGTCGACGCCTGAGAAGTCCCTTCTCGACACCGGACACCGAACCGGCGGCCGCAACGCCCACGGACGCATCACTTGTCGACACAAGGGCGGGGGCCACAAACAGCGATACCGCATCATCGATTTTCGACGGGACAAAGATGGCGTTCCCGCCAAGGTGGCAACCATCGAATACGACCCGAACCGCTCGGCGAACTTGGCGCTCCTGCACTATGCCGATGGTGAGAAACGCTACATCATCGCCGCCCAGGGACTCAAAGTAGGCGACAGCATCATGAGCGGCCCCGAAGCCGATGTCCGCGTTGGAAACGCCATGCCGCTCGTCAACATCCCCCTCGGCACCACGGTCCATTGCATTGAACTCGCGGCGAAGGGCGGCGCGAAGATCGCAAAGAGCGCCGGCACTTCGGCCCGGGTCCTAGCCAAAGAAGGCAACTACGTCCACCTGCGCATGCCCTCGGGAGAAGTCCGGCAGATTCATCGCAACTGCCGCGCCACCATCGGTGAAGTGGGCAACGCCGACTTCGACAATGTGAGCCTCGGGAAAGCGGGCCGCAGCCGCTGGTTGGGCATTCGCCCCACCGTTCGCGGTGTTGCCATGAATCCGGTCGACCACCCCATGGGTGGTGGAGAAGGCAAGACCTCGGGTGGCCGTCACC
>JABMPG010000638.1 GCA_013203855.1 bacterium | reverse complement strand
GTCGTTGATGAACCAGCCTACGTCCTGGTTCAGGAAGATCGTATAGAGCACATCCAGATCCCCGTCGCCTTCCCGGTCCGCAAGAAAGACGGAATAGGGCTGGCTCGCCGCACCAAGGCTGTTTTTGCCGCCGTATTGCATGAAGGTCGTGTCTTGAGAGAGATAGACCCCGTATGTGGTTGCATAGTCGCTGTCGGCCCAGTCCAGATCGGTGAGGATGGAGACGCTAGTCGCGGTGTCAGCCGGACTGGGGGTCGCGGGCGGATCGGGCGCGGCCGCCAGAGCACCCGAGAAGCACCCGAGAAGGATCAGGGCGAGAAGCAGCATTCGCCATCTCGTGGCGACGGCTTGGTTTGGCAGGATAGACTGGGCGTTCGATTTTGCTTCCGAATACATCTCATTCCCCCTTTGCTCATGGGCGCATAGGTCTCCGATCACCAAAACAGCAAACCTGATCAGACATGAGCGCGAAATCAGTCAGTATGTGGTGTGTGCGACGGGACGAAGTTGCCTTACCGCTTCCGAAACTCTCTATTACCTGAGAGAGGGGGCAGAGACAAGAAACTTCGCCAACTTCCTGAGCGGGAATTCCCGCGGATTTCCCTAAAGTCCTCCCGCCAGTTTGCTCTCTTTCCGCCGGAGCACATAGCGTGTCCATTCCCGCACGTTGCGCCCGAAACGAAATTCATAGATCCAGGGATCGGCCTTCGAGTCCCCGGCATCGGTGTCGGGCCGGATCTGGCGGAAGCACTGGTAGCCGAGGCCGACGGAATGAGTCAGCCACAAGAGGGGAGTGTGGTCATGCCGGAACAGAGCGCCGCAGGAACAGGATTCGGAAACAATCCTCTTCCCGCAGAACACACAGTACTGGATGGCCACTTCCAGGTTCACGTTCAGTTCGGTCTGGGCTGTTGCCAACACGTTTAGGACCTCCCGGAATTTGAAATCTAGACCAGCTCCTGAACTCGCAACATACGCGAGATCCGATCCAGGCGATTGCTCCAGCCCTCCATCCGTTCCGTCTCAAGATTCTCGACAAGAAAAGACCAGCCGATGATTTCTCGGAGCGAATCAAGCTCCTCGAAGATATTTTGGGACTGAATGGCGTGGTCGAGGGCCCGAAGCAGATACTTGCTGGCCGAGGAGCGGTTGCTCTCCTGTCCGAGAAAAAGCGCGCGCCCTTTGAGACGGCAGGCTTTGGCGAGAAGGTCCGGGAACTGCTCTTCCTCAACGCGGGCGAGAAGCCCCGTCGCTTGACGATCGAAGATCGCCGATTCCTGGCGAGAGATGGCCGACGGCGCGGAAACATCGGCAGCGGTCGCCGCCCACCCCGCACTGCGCACATCGAGCAGATCCAGCCCGATCTGAACCTGTTGCTCCCCAGCCCCCGCCTTCTCGGCCAGCACCAGCGCCTGTTCCAGAAGCTCGGCTCCCTCTTCAACCCGCCCGACGGCGCCGTAGGCCAGGCCGAGATTCTCCATGGCGATGATCTCCGCGGTATGGTCTTCGATGCGTTGGGCCAGTTCGAGCGCACGGGCGGCTCGCTCCATGGCAGAGGCGGCAAACCCGCTTCTTCTCTCGAGATTGGAAAGGTTGATCTCGAGAACGGCCTGCCCCTGGACGAAAGCGGTCTCCCGCGCGTACCCAAGGGCGGTGCGGTAATTCCTGAAGGCAGGCCGGATTTCAGCGAGCTGCTCCTGGATAATACCCAGATTCAGGAGCGCCGCGACTTGGCCGAATTTATCCCCCATGCGCATTCGAAGTGAAGAGGCCGCGCGGAAACACTTTGCGGCTTCGGCGTATCGGCTCCATCGCCAGTAGATGAGCCCGGTATTGTTCAGGGCGTCGGCCTCGAACTGCTGCTTTCCCAAGATTCGCGCTTTTTCGGCCAGCTCGCGGAAGGCGACAAGGGCGGGCTCGAAGCGTCCGGCATGCAGGTTAAGCACTCCTCGGGCGTTCAGGAGGAGACATTCTGCGGCAGCCTGCCCAGTCTCCGATATTCTCTCGGCAAGACGCTCGAGCTCTTCCTCGGCATCGCCGTTCTTGCCCCAACACGTGAATATCACACGCTCGAGGCGGGCCTGGATGGCGAGGAATTCGTTGCCGAGGTTTTCGGCGAGACCCCGGGCGGTGTCCAGGCAGGCGACAGCCTCCCCCGTCCGGCCCAGAAGGCGTAGAAGATGCCCCTGGCGGATCAGGATCCGCGCCATTCGGGTTTGATTCTCCTCGGAAGCGGGCAGACGCTCGATAAGTTCCGTGGCTTTCTGATAGATGTCGACGGCCGCCTGGCTTTCGCCCAAGCGCACGCGGTGGTCCGCCGCACGGATCTGATAGTAGGCGGCCTTTTCGGCCTGGCCGACTTTCTCATAGTGATAGGCGAGAATCTCGTATTTTTCGGGAAGCCGGTCGGCGAAAGCCTTCTCGATCGTCTCGGCCACCGTCTGGTGAAGCGCCTTGCGCTGATCGGCAAGAAGACGCCCGTAGACGATCTCGCGCAGACCCACATCCTTAAACTGAAAATCGTTGCCCGAGCCATCTTCGCGCCGCTCGAGAAATCGCATTCCCTCCAGAGCGCGGAGCTGGTCAGCCAGATCTTCGCGGATCTCATCGAAGCATTCAAGCAGCCCCAGAGAGCAGTCTGGCCCGAGGAGGGCGGCCACATCCAGCAGCCATCGCGTCCGTTCGTCGAGGAGATCGATACGACGCCCGATCAATTCCTCCTGGCTCAGCGGCACGATCTCGATGATGTTGGCCACGTCCTCCGGGTTGAGAGGACCCGCGTTCTCTTCCATCACCTGCTGAACCAGACGACCGAGTTCTTCGAGAAAGAGAGGCGTGCCAGTTCCTTCCTGGATATACTGCTGCCTCAGCTCGGGCAAAAACTCAAGGACCGGAACGACGGCGTCGAACAGCCGCTTGCGTTCCTCAGCGGTGAACGGCTCCAACTCGAGCGAGAGACCGGGGGCGCAGGCAGGATGCCATCCCCGGTTCGCGTCTCGGGTCAGGCACAGGATGGTGAGATCCACTCCGATGAAGCCGTTGAGGGCTTCATCCAGAAATCGACCCGTCGCGACGTCCGTCCACTGGGCCTGATCCACGATCAGGCAGAGATTCTGTCCTTCTCCGGCACGGCTGGCGAGGACTCGCCCCAGGGCGCGGTAAAGGTTGCGGGTGATGTTTTCGCAGGGGAGATGAACGGCCTGGTTCGGCTTGTCGAGGATTCCAAGCGCGGCCAGAAGGTACTGACCATCCGACGTCTCCAGCCCTTCCACCTCGGTCAACAGTCGATTCATGCGTCGGCGAATGTCGCTGGGGCTTGCCCCGGCGCCCACTTCCAGCAGGCTCTGGAGCCAAGTGAGAACGGGGCCGTAAATGACCGCCCCCCCGAAGGGCTCCGTCTTCCAGAGCACCGTTTCGGGAGGGGATACCATTTCCCTCAGGGCTTTCTCAACAAGGCGGGTCTTGCCGGTTCCGGCATCGCCCTGGAGGACAACTACCCGACCTTGAGGCGGGATGGGTTCTTCAAGGAAGGACCTGAGGAGGCGCAGATCCCGGTCCCGTCCCGTAAAAGGGATAGGACCGGGGAGATCGGCAGCTGACAGCTCGGCTTCCGCCCTTCTGAAAGTGAATGGCCCCACAGATGCTCGAGCGGTCGATACAGCGGACGCCGTCTGGACAGACGGTCCGAAATCATGGCCGCAGATGACACAGCGGGGCTCGTCGTTTTCCATCCACTCCAGACAGAGCGGGCATTCCATCAGCCGACATCCTCCCGGGCAACGTCAGTTGTGTGTTGGTTGAGCCATTCCTCGAGCCATTCTTTGCTGATCCGCCACTGGCGTCCCACTCTCAGCGCCTTGATTTGGCGTCTCTCGATCAGACGAATCACCGTTCTAGGGCTGACGTTGAATCGTTCGGCCACCGTTTCGACGGAAAGCATTTTCTCCATGATTCTCACCTCACAAGTTTGGGATTATGCGGCGCTCGATCCGAGCTTGACCTTCTATACCGAAAAGGAAGATAATCCGCAACTGCGTGTCTTATATGTCCGAAGAGACGCAACTGTCAAGAAAAAAATGACACGGATTCAGAGATGTTTACGTCCCTTGTTTCGAAGACGAAACCACAGGGGCACTTGACGCCGAATCATCTGCTGCCTCATGATGGTGACGCGGACCATTCTTGCCT
>JABMPG010000637.1 GCA_013203855.1 bacterium | reverse complement strand
GGCAAACCACACTGTCAATGAATGTTTCGCCTTGGATCAAATCTCGCGGCTTACGCTTTGCCCATCGTGGGTTGGATCTTCGAATTCACCGCACAATCGGCTCGTAGGCTTTCCGGCCATAGACCTTCTCGTACGCCTTGCAGAACGGACAGATTCTGCCTTCGACATGGCGCACAACCCAATACGCAAAACCACGTTGCTTCGTGCGCGCCCGATTGCAGACGACACAAGACACACATTTCTCAGCCATCCGGCGATCTTTCTCCGTGATACTCTTATCCATCTTTCCAGATCCTCTCACGCAGGTCTTTCTCATGAACACTGGCAACACCTGAGAATCGCCACTACCTCCTACAAAACTATCTTTTCGGCCCGCCCCTCCCGGCAAGACCCAGCAGAGCCTCCTTCAACGTAGCGGACTCGTCCGCCTCGGCGATGGCTCCGCCCCCCACCCTCATAGCGACTTGAGGGGGCTTCTCGACCCACGCATCCGGAAGACGATCGATGCCATAGGAACGAACGTATGTTTTGGGCCGCGTACCCTCCTTGCCCCGAACCAGACGGATCGCCGTGACATCGGCGGCCCCGATGGCTCGGAAGCGCATTCGGGCAAAGATACCGGTAGGAAAGCTCCAGACACCGTACTGCCGGCCCAACACATAGTCGATCTCCCCCCGGCTGTTGTTCGCATCGTTTACGCGGTGAAAATCAAAAGGGTAAGCCTGGTGGAAAGCGCCATCCCAAATGTTCGTGCCACGCAGAATCCAATTGTTGGCGTCCTCGTCGATCACCTCGAGAACATGGGCGTCATACTCGATCCGCAACCCAATCAGATCGATAGGGATAAGAGAGTCGTTCTGCAGAATCAGATCGATCCAAAACTCCTCCCCTACCTCAACCTGCCTGCTCTCCGGTGCCTGAAACTCGATCGATGCAGACGCCCCCGGACGCGCATCGGGCGGCACCCGCGACCAGATAGGATGCCCCTGGACAACCGGAACCGAAGGGTCGGTGGTCCCGAAATCATGCGACGCCGCTTCGGCAAGACCCGCCAGAACGATAGCCTGCGAATCGCTCGTCTCGTCGTCTTCCTCATAAGCAAGAAACTGATTCCGCGTAGCCTCGTTGACCAAAACGTAACTATCCACCACACCTGCCAGCCCCTGATCCTCGCGGCCCAGCAGGTTAGTCTCCCCGCTGTAGACCCTAGTCACCCCCTCGGGCGGGAGCACGAACTGAAGCCAGGTGAACCCACGGGCATCAGCCGCGTCGAATATCAACTTGAGCAGACTCACTTGCTCGAAGGCCAGAGGCCTCGAGAACTTCGCAGAAAAGACAAGTTTCCTCGCCTCCCGGACAAGAACAATGCTCCCGGTATCCACATAGTCAGCGATCCCCAAAGCCTCATATCCCTTAAACGTCAGCCACTGCGGATCGTAGGCAATACTGATCTCGAAACCATCGGCAGGCCGGCGCGTACGGTTCGTCAGAACGAGATCAGTCGTGAAAGTCCCGCCCGGCTTGACCTGGCCATCCATTGGCCGAAAATGAAGGCTCCCCTTCACGACATCGGTAGGATACCGAAGATCGGGCGGATCGGCATCGCCGCGATCATGCGGCGCAGAAGAAGAGCGGGACGCCTGACGGGTCGCGCGCTGCAGCGTCGGCGCGGTGGTTACCGCGTTGGGGGCATCCCTCCGGCTCCGGGAAACGCGTTCGCGAGTCGAGGCTGGCCGCGTACTGAGAACGGGCGGCTTGGCCTGACGTGAGACCACATCCTGCGCGCTCTGATCCACCGACCCCGCATTCTGGGGAAAAGCCGGAACAAGGACGGACCAGACAAGAACGACCAAGGCCACCCGGCTGAGTTCCGCAACGATGCGCCCTCCGCCACATATCGCCCCCTTACATATCCTTTGGAGCATGCTCATTGTCCTCCTGAATGAAATGACATCCGTGGCTCGTGTGGTTGCGCTGCGCGGCGAAAAGCACCGCCAGGGCCGTAGTGATGCCGTTGCGCAACCCAATGATCGATTCGCTCGGCCGCGCCCTTCGATAAAACGAGAGAATCTCGTGCTGAAGCTCGCGCAAGATAGACATGGCCCGGGAGAGACGCCGCGGCGTCCGAGTCAGTCCCACATAGTTCCACATCGTCGACTGGAGCGTGTCCCAATCCTGTTGGATCAGGGCAGGATCCACCGGCTCCATCTCCGGAACGAAGGGCCGGATGGGCGGAATACTCACCTTGCCCGCCGTCTTTCCGGATGCAACCTTGGCCGCTTCCTGCCCAGCCGTCCAGCCCCACAGAAGCCCCTCCAGAAGAGACGTGCTGGCCAGACGGTTCGCGCCATGCAACCCCGTGCACGAAACCTCGCCCACCGCACGCAGGTTCGGAATCGACGTGTTCCCCTCCAGATCCACAAAAATCCCCCCGCAACTATAATGCGCCGCCGGCACCACCGGAATCGGCTGACTCGTGATATCGATCCCGTAGTCGAGACAGGTCCGATGGATGTTAGGAAATCTCGATCGGATCCACCCCGCATCCTTCATCGTCAGATCCAGATACACGCAAGGATGCTCAGTTTGGAGCATTTCATTCTGGATCGCCCGAGCCACCACATCGCGCGGGGCGAGGGAACCCTGCGGATGATACCTATCCATAAACGTCCGCCCCCGATGGTCCACCAGAATCGCCCCCTCGCCCCGCATGGACTCGCTGATGAGAAAACGCTTCGCATCGCGGTGATACAGGGCGGTCGGATGAAACTGGATGTACTCCAGATTCAGAAGCCGCGCCCCCGCCCGATAGGCCATCGCGACACCGTCTCCCCGAGCATTGCGAGGATTGGTAGTATGAAGGTAGATCTGCCACAGCCCCCCACTGGCAAGAATGGTCTGATCCGCAGTAATAGTGAGAACTTCGCCCGTAGACACATCCAACGCATACGCTCCCGCACAGCAGGGCGAACGGTAACTGTCCATGGCGTTGACGCTATGGTCGGGAATACTGAGCAGATCGACGGCGAACATCTCCTTGCGCACCGTGATGCTCGGCTCGGCCTGGACCGCGTTAAGAAGCCCTTCAATGATGGCCTTCCCCGTCAGATCCTCGGCATGGAGAATTCGGGGCACGGAATGAGCACCCTCCTCGGTGACATCAAGATCGCCGTTCGCCCCGTGATCGAACGGCACGTGCAACTCTTTCACCAAAAGACGCTCCACGAGCGGCGGACCGTTCCGGGCAAGATGCCGCACCGCGGCCGGATTGCACACACCACCGCCAGCCGTCTGAATATCCCCTTCGAGAAGCTCGGCCGAATCCCCCGGCCCCAGAACCACGATTCCGCCCTGGGCACGGGCCGTGTTACTCTCAAGCAAATCCGGAGAAGACGTGATCAGCAGGACTTCGGCGCCACTTCGCGCCGCGCCCAAAGCGGCGGTACACCCCGCAATCCCGCTGCCAATAACCAAAACCTGGATATGACGCGCCATGTGTTCCTTTCGACGGGACCCAAACCTTCCACCCGTTCCAACAATCCTAATCCCGCCAACAAGTCTTTTCGAGCATTTCTTTCCCTTAAGGTGCATCACACAAGAAAAGACCAAAGAATTCTCCATCGGATCTCGCGAGAAACTTGATGTGAGATACGCTTCAATCCCCCGACGACCATCAAAGCCCCGAACTCCCAACTTCGAACCCCAAATT
>JABMPG010000636.1 GCA_013203855.1 bacterium | reverse complement strand
CCTGAAGGACGTGAGCCGGATTCAATCGCTGTTGCGCGTTTACTTCCTGGTCCTGCTGGTCGAGTCGCTGTTGGAACGTCAGCTGCGTCAGGCGATGGAACACTGTACATGCACAGATCGGGATCGAAGTCGATCGGCGTTCCTTCCTTTTCCATCTTCTTCTCGACTCGCTTGACGAGTTCTCGAAAGCGACGACGGAAGTTGTTGGCCTGCCAAGGTTCGCCATTCAACGCCCGAAAGACCGGCCCCTCGGGATACTTCGCGACCTGGCGGCGAGTGATCTCGATGATGTCCGGATCTGTGATACGGAACACTCGCAGCTTTCTGTTCTTGGACTCATGAGGCTGGAAGACCCATTCCATTCGCTCCCCGAGGTCCTTGACGTGGTGCTTGGTGAGATGGGCATACTCCGAGAAATACCTGGCCCCGGTCCGAATACACACCTTGAGTGCCATCGACATGGCCTCATTCGGCGTCTTGACCAGGATCGCCTCCTGCTCCGGCGTAATGCAGGTGGCTCGGCTCCTGGCTCGCGGGACTGGGTATTTGCTGATTCGGTTCTCGGGAATCAGTCCGCTCTGTTTGGCGTAGCTGAATGCCCGCTTGACCGCCTGAATTCTGGTACGCCGCGATCCCTTCCAGGTCTTGTGGGCTCGCAGCCACTCGTCGATGTGAAGCGGAATGAAATCGGCCGCCTCCATTCTCCCGTAGCCTGGGTGGATACGAGCGGCTTTCATGTCTTTCTTCCGCTGTTCGGTCATCGGTTTGGGCCTTCCGTCCTTTGCCCGGAAGCGACCGGGCAGCCCGTAACAGAGGTCGAAGAGGGCGTCGGCCCGGCCGAGGAACGTTTCCCGTGCTCCATTCTCGCTGGCTTCAGCCAGGTAGACGCGGCAGACATCTTCGACTGTCACTCTGCCATTCGCCGGCCTGTCGCTGCGAGCCTTCCGAGCAGCCTGACAGGCCTCTTTCCACCGCTCATAAGCCGCTGAGACCTGATCGTCGGGCGTCTCCTTATCCTTGATTCTGGAGCCGTCCGGAAACACGAGCGGAACCATGCGTTTTCCGTCGTTTGCGTACCAGCCACGACCGCTTCGGTAGAAGTACCCCCGGTTTCGTCCTCTCTTTTTCTTCCCTGTTTCCCCATGTTCCGAATCTCCAATAAAGTGGGACTACCGGAGTTTACGATCGACGGATATAATCGATGTTCGTTGGTTGCCCGTGGAAGACGGCAAATGGGAGTGGTGTATGAGTCTGCAACGAATTGGCTCGACTGTCACCAGGATTTCGACTTACGTCGACCGATCACCGTCCGCGTTGGAAGAAAGAGTCGCAGTTTTCTGCCAACATTTTCTGCCAACGGACTCATGATACCGCTAAATGGCCTGATTTTCAATGAAACTTAGCCATAAGTCCCCGTAGCTCAATTGGATAGAGTGTCGGCCTCCGAAGCCGAAGGTTAGTGGTTCGAGCCCACTCGGGGATACTTCAATTCGCGTCGACACAAAGCATTAGCAGAAAATGCTTTGTGTCCGTAAGCCTTGACATAACAAAGACTTATGGTCACTTCCTTTTCCATCCCTGCGAGGTGTCCGCAAGTCGTTTCACGTTGCAGATCTTACGCGGCAGCGGCTAACTGTCCGGCGACGCGCATTCTTGACGGGTCAGGTATCCTGGGGTTGTAGGCAATTCCTCCCTTGTGACCTACTCGCGCTGCACGCTTCACTGGCCCTCCAGCCCGATGAAGCTGCGGATTCAGCCCACAACAGCCGGCCAGAGGCAGGGCGACGGCGTTTTTTCTCTCCCCCCGGTCGGCGGTCATGTCCTCCAGGAATGTCAGCACCGGTGGCTGCAAGAGGCTCGTGCAACCGATGTCTTTGTGACGCAACCATTTGCTGTTGAACAAGTTACACCATAGATCCTTTGTCGGCCGCCGAGCGTACAACGCTGGCAGGACACAAGGTACAGGCCAAGGCGGACGGAATTCTCAGTAGGGACAGGTATGCGAAAATGTCGCATATGCGGATAATCAGGGGTTTGGCAATCGGCCATTGGTGGGTAGAATGTCAGCGTCGAAACCAATTCAAGGGGGCGTGGCGAAAGATGCTAAATGGTAGGATTGCCGATGCTGCGTTAGGAGAGGCGGTGGCACTATTCGAGCTGTGGCGTCCTCACCTGATCTAGATGGGCATATCGAGCAGATAGGACGGGGGCGGGATTTCGCCTTGTCGATACCGTGTCGGTCGCGGTTAGAAAGGGAGCCACTTTCGCGGCCCCTGGGGGCCAGTTCAGCGGTTGCGCGATGGGACGCGAAATAGGGCGCGCTGGGATGGCGATGGATCGCAATGG
>JABMPG010000635.1 GCA_013203855.1 bacterium | reverse complement strand
CGGTGAGCGAGACCCTATCGGAATTGCCGTTTTTCGAGGTTGTAGATGAAGGTTCCGCGCTTGCGGGTGCTGACGTGGAGGAAGGGATCGTGGACGGCGAAGATGGCCTCGGTGATGTGGCCGTTGCAGATTCGCGCGGCGCCTTGAATGGCGAGAGCATCTCGCAGGTCGGCGCCGAGTTCTAGGATTTCTTTGTCGCTGAAACCGCCCCGTCTCAGGATTCTCACAGTGTCGTCGGTGTCGAGGGCGACTATGTGGGGGCTGGGCAGGGGGGTGACTTTGAGGCCTGCGCAGCCGATCTGTCCGAGGAGGCAGAGGAGCAGGAGGGCTTTGGGCAGCAGGCGGATGAGGGCGTGTGGGTGTCGTCTCATCATTGTCCGTTCTCGATTTTTTGGAGGCTGGTGCGGAGGAAGGTGTTGAAGAGTTCGCGATCGACGGGCTTGATGACCCGCGGGTCCATTCTTACTCCGCCGTTCTCGTCGTCCTGGACCAGTCGGGCCGTGACGAACACGGCGACCTGTCGGCTGCTGGAGGTCCGGGCCACGTTGCGGAAGAGGAGGCCGATGATCGGTATTCGGCCAAGGAAGGGGACGTGGTCCTTGAGTGTGCGGCTGCGGTTGTCGAGAAGTCCCGCTACGACGGCGGTGCCGCCATTCTCGACGTGGACGGTGCTTTCGGCGACGCGGCGAGTGACAACGGGGAAGTTGTTGGCTCCTCGGGCTACGACGTCGCTGACTTCGGCGCGCATCTCAAGAGAGATCGAATCGTCCTGCTTGACGGTCGGGAGAATCTTGAGCACCGTGCCCGCTTCGATTTTCTCGAGTTCTGACGAGTCGTAGTAACCTCGGGTCAGGATCTCGAAGTATTCCTCGGTGGTGACGCTGAACTCGGCGGTTTTCTTGTCTTCTGTCATCACCTGGGGACTGGCTACGACGGTGGCGTCATCGTTCTGGGCCAGAAGGTTGAGTGTGACGAGGAGGGAGTTGGTGAACTCTCGGGAGGGGGTGTAGCCGACTCGGATGCCCCAGGGCCAGTCCGGTCCGGGAGGGGCGCCGGTCCCGAACTGGGCATCGTCGGTGAAGGCGCCAGCGGACACTTGGGGGAAGTCCCACTGGAGGCCCATGTCAAGCAGGTTGCCGTTCTCCATCACGACGATGCGGGCGTCGAGGAGAACCTGGTCGGGCGACATATCGAGGCGACGGATGTCATGGGTGATTCGGGTGATGATTTCGGGAGGGGCGGTTATGCAGATCGCGTTGGTTGCTTCGTCTGGCTTGGCGTACTTCTGAAGACCGGAGGAGAGCATGGCGACGGCGCTTTTGGCTGGGAGGTGATCCAGTTTGATCCGGTCGGTCTGACTGAGTTTGGCGAAAGTGGGGCTGTCCGGATCGGCCGAGCCGACGAGGATGAAGTCGCCCATGGAGCGGTAGGCGTAGTTTCCGACCGAGAGGATGATATTCAGAGCCTTGTCCAAGGGGACTTCGTTCAGCTCGCAGGTTACGATTCCCTGAACCGTTTCGTCCGATACGATGATGATTCCGGTCTGGGTGGCGATGTCGGCGAGGGCGTCGCGCAAGTTGGTGTTGTAGAAGACGTTTGTCACCGTCGGCGCGGGCTCTCCGTTGGCGGAATCTTCGCCGTAGGGCACGGCGGACGCGGCGAGGACAGTTCCCGCGAGGAGCAGGATACAGACGACGCAGCGCATATTCAGCAAGACTCTCATTAGGTTCCTCCGGTGACGGCAAGAATGCCGGTGTCCATACAACGTTGTCAAGGGTATTCAGCAGAAAAACTGACAGACCACACTTCCCGCGCGCGGTTTGGCCCGTGGCCGGATATGCCGCAGTCGCCTCGGGCTATGTCGGCGATGAGCCTCGGTCGATCCGGCGCTTCAGAAGGGACTGACCACGATGGAACCGGGCCTGATCTTGTGGCTGGCGGGGGGCTCCGCCCTTTCATCCGATGTTCTCAATCCCCTGTTGGATTTCGGTTCCTCCGCGGGCTCGGTCCGGGCTGGGGTATTGCGTCCCGCGTCTCGGTTCTCCAGGCTCCGCCGGGAACGCTGGATCTCCTCGCGGCGTTCGACCAGGCGGTTGCGTCGACTGGGATTGTCTCCGGTGTTGGATTCACCGGAGCGGGATTGGCCGTCCCCGAGGGTTCGTCTTCGGTTTCCACCGGATGTCGCGCTGAACCGTGTCTTGATCTGACGTCCGGCCGTTTTCACGGCCGGTCCCCGCAACTCGCCTGTTACCCGGCTTCCCACCGGTGCCGCGAGCTGGGCCAGGGCAGAATCACCCGCTCCCCATTTCATCATCAGGGCGACGGCAACTGTCAGAATCATTCCTGCTCTCTTGCCTTTCATAGTTGGCCTTCTTCCGACATCAGTCGGCCGCGGCTGTCTCCGAGGGAGCGGTCACTTCCGGCACGGTGAAAGTTGTCCGTCTCGACACAGCCGGTTGGGTGTCGCTGTAGGCGAAGTTCAGGCTAGCCGTATAATCCCCCGGATCCAGAATCTGGTTATATTGGGCGCGGGCCTCGCCGGTCTGCCCAGCCTGATAGAGCCGGTTGCGAACGTCCGGCAGGGTGATTCGGCCCGCCTGGTTGCTGTCTTTGTCCAGAATCGAAATCGATACGTCCGGGAACAAGCCCAAGGCGCCCGTGTTTCGGAATCTAAGGATAAATTCGAATGCGCCGTTGGGCAGGCGTGCAGATTCGAAGGCTTCGATCTCGGCGGAACGCACCCCCGATCCTTCCGCGATGACACGCAGCCGAGCGCTGCGGCGGGACCTCTCGGCGGGGGAATCGTCGAGGTTGACACCGTCCCGGTTGAACGCGACGGCGGCATACCCTTCGCCGATGGCTTCCTTGGGGAGGCTAACGAAGAGGGGCACCCGGCTCTTGCCCAAGGGACGGAGCGTGATCTCGGGGCTTCGCACGTCGATCCATCCCGAGGCGGAATGGCCGTGGCTGGCCTCGCCGTCCATTACAAGGTCACGCCCATCGATATTCCGCACCCATTCGGCGGGACGGGCCCGGACGGTGAAGGTGTCGCGGGTCAGGTTGGTGAGGGTGACGGCCTGCATTCGCCGCGCGCCGGGGCGGAGACTTACCGTTGTCTCGCCGGGTGTAACGGTGAAACCGGCGGATTGTTTGTCCAATCGCGCACGGATTTCGTCGGACAGTTCGCCCACCTTGGGCTCGCCGGCTTCGACGTAGAACGCGAAGTTGTTGGTCATCGGCTGGGTGTGACCCTCCCGGTGCAGGTCCACCTTGGCCACGTAGAATCCGTCGGGCAGACTGGTCTGCATTTCGTTGCGGAAGACCCGCTCGTGCCCGGGGAGGAGAAAGCCTTTGCCAGCCGTGAGTGTGAAGTCCTCCAGGATTTGTCCCGCCTCGCTTCGGATCTCGACCTTTCCCGCTATGCGCACGTGCATGTTGCCCCGGTTACGAACCGGGAGTTGAAAAAGATAGGAGTTTTTGTTTTCCTGCAGCTCAAGCATGGGAGACGCCGCATCGATCAGCG